>NZ_CP133548.1:3880000-4180000 GCF_031198435.1 Pleionea litopenaei | reverse complement strand
GGCATCACCCATTGGCAGTGGCAAAGGATTACTCAATCCGTACGCTTTGCAAAACTTACGGCGCGCGTTTCCAAGTGTGAATTTAATCGTCGACGCAGGAATAGGAAAGCCCTCTCATGCCGCCCAGGCATTAGAAATGGGTTATGATGGTCTATTATTAAATACGGCCGTTGCGCGTTCTGCCAATCCAGTTATGATGGCCAACGCCTTTCGGCAGGCTGTCAGCGCAGGACACCTGGCCGCAAAAGCGGGTCTAATGGTGGAACAAGAAAGTGGCTCACCGAGTACCCCAGTTGTAGGCAAGCCATTTTGGCACCAAGCAGACAATTAATTTGGAGCGTTTATGCAACTAACTTTGTCAAATTGGCAAAATAACTCAACACAACGCCCATTACGGCCAACGTTATTGGCAATTGGAGGTAATGATTGTTCGGGTTTGGCTGGGTTAACCATGGACTCCCGAACAGCTCAAGCGTTTGGCGTTCATATGATGCCAGCCGTAACAGCCAATACTGTCCAATCACCCTATTCCATAGATAGCATTAATCCGGTTTCAAATTCCGTTTTACAATCTCAGGTCACTGCGAGCCTGCAACGCTTTCCTGAAGCAATAAAAATCGGTTTAATTGCAAACCATGAACAGCTCGAAAAACTCGCCGCACTGATTGACTCAAGCGATGCACCCGTAATTTTCGACCCAGTGATCCAAGCGTCGTCTGGCCAAAAGCTGATTAGCCCTGATACAAGCCAGCATTTGCATGAATGGTTGCAAGCCTGCATAGAATATTTATTGCCCAAAGTTACCTTAGTCACTCCCAACATTTATGAAGTTGAACGCTTTACTGGCATTAAAATTTCACAGCTCGAAGATTTTGAAGTTGCAGCGCAAGCTTTACGAAGTTTGGGGGCAAACCATGTCTTAATTACCGGGGGGCACTTTAAGCATAAAACCAACAGTGGTGTTTGGTCTCATGACTTTTATTGTGGTGAAAACGAATCATTTTGGCTATCCAATAAGTTTATAGATTCGATTAATACTCGTGGCACCGGATGCGCCTTGGCAACGTCTATCGCCAGCGCACTCGCTTTAGGCGCCAGCATTGAAGATGCCGTTGTCATTGGTAAAATGGCGGTTCATCAAGGCATTCGTAAAGGTTACGGCATTGGCTCAGAATCAGGTCCTATTGCAATTGAGTCTTTTCCCAGAGATTTACTCGACTTACCACTAATCAGTAAACAACAACCCAAACACCTAAATACAGCGGGCTTTCCTCGAGTTGAAGCAAAAGGAATCTACCCAATTGTCGACCGCGCACACTGGATTGACACACTCGCCCCCTTAGGCGTTCAATTAGTGCAACTCAGAATAAAAGATCTTGCAGGCGACGCATTAAAAGAAGAATTGCAAAACGCCGTGTTATTAGGAAAAAAACATCATTGTGAAATATGGATTAACGATCATTGGCAGTTGGCCATTGATATTGAAGCTGATGGGGTGCATCTGGGACAAGACGATCTTAACTCGGCCAATATTGAAGCCATTAAAATGGCCGGTTTAAAGTTAGGCATTAGCACACATTGTCACTATGAAGTTGCTCGAGCGCATGCATTGCAACCATCCTATATAGCCGTTGGTCCGGTTTTTCCGACACAAACTAAATCGATGCCTTGGCGCCCCTTAGGTATTGAAGGCGTTAAGTATTGGCGCAAAGTGTTAAATTATCCATTAGTCGCCATCGGTGGAATTGATCAATCAAACCTAGGCAATTTTGTTGACACAGGTATTGAAATGATTGCCATGATTAGCGCTATCACGCAAAGTAACGATCCGGTTAAAAGCACTCAAAAATTTATTGAAACTTTGAACAATGATTGATACCCATTTATTTAACGCTCAAGAGTGGTCTCGTTACGCTCGCCATATTCAATTGCCTCAAGTTGGCGCAAGTGGACAAGCAACTCTAAAGCAATCGCGCGTATTGATTGTGGGAGCTGGGGGACTCGGTGCGCCAGTCAGTTTATATCTTGCCGCAGCGGGCATTGGCCAGTTAACCATTATTGATCATGACACAGTGGAGCTGAGTAATTTACAGCGACAAATCACTTTTAATGAAAATGATCTGGGCTTAAACAAAGCTCAACAGGCTAAGGAGCACCTTCACACGTTAAACAGTGATATAAATATTGAGGCCATTGGCCAACGATTAGAAACAAGTAACGCAGTAGCGTTAATAGCAAAGCACGATCTGGTGGTTGATTGCACAGATAATTTCACAACCCGCTATTTAATCAACGATTGTTGTCATCACTTATCGATTCCTTGGTGTTTCGCCAGCATTCACCAATTTTCTGGGCAACTCGCTATGTTCACTCCAGAATCTGCATGCTTTCGTTGCCTCTTTCCGAGTGCGCCCGAGCAACCGCAAAACTGCAATGACGCTGGCGTTCTCGGCGTTTTACCTGGGTTACTTGGAACCCTGCAAGCCACTCAAGTCATTAAATATTTATTAAGCATTGGAAACAAGCCCGACAACCAACTGCTTATTGTCGATGCTCTAGCCCTAGACTTTAAGTCAATTAAACTAAAGCAATCTCAACATTGCGCTGTGTGCCACGAGCAACGACTCGATAAAAATTATAAGCCTTCTCTAAAGAACATTGATGCAGAAATATCCAAGTCTGTAACCACCGAGGCTAATTCACATGAAGCAGAAATTAGTCCACAAGATTGGCTGCAACTTAAAGATTCAAAGCCGCATGTTTTATTGGATGTAAGAAGTCACGATGAACGACGTTTTTTCCACATTGGTGGTGAACATTTGCCTGTCGAACAATTCATTAATCGAAAAGAAATGGATGAAAACGACACTCACCTACTTGATTTAATTAAATCCAAATTACCACACGATCGATTAATCGTTTGTTATTGCCAATCCGGAAGCCGTAGCTTAAAAGTGCAACAAGTTTTGACCGACTTGGGATTGAATGCCGTTAGCCTCGCCGGTGGCCTCAATGCTTACTGCTCTCTCATCAGTGCCGAAAAAAAATAAATCGGCACTCGTCTTTAGTATTTCTACAATGCAACATAAGGAGCGGTCCCCATTCCGGGTCCATAGACTAGTGCGTTTAAAAACAACCGGTTTGTCGCTAAACTTGCTCCACGAAAATTAGGTGAGTTTCCGAAAAGAATGACTTGTCCTTTGCCGACCGTTTCTCGTGTTAGATATCCACTATTAACAATTCTTTGCGCAGCTTCTGGCCAAAGCAGTCCACTCATTCTTACTTTCGCAGTGACACCAGCAGGTAAACTTGACCAACCTAACACTTGAGGTTTCTTGCTTTTTGCACTCGCACTTAATTTACTTGAATCCTGATCTTTTTCCCAAAAGCCATAACGAGTAACTACTTCTGCTGAACCATCCGACATCAATAAAGGTGCATCGGCCAATAAGATGGGCATAGAAGCATTACTACCAAAGGTTAGCCAGTGTTTCATATCGTTGCGTGCAGCAATAAAAGCACCGGAAGGCATAAAAATTTGTTGCCAATCATCACGACGTTCAAGTTCCTTTGTGTCAGGTCGTTCGGTGATGTCTTCCCATGGATAATCGATGGTCATGGGTAAGTCTATTTTCTGGGTAGCGATTAAATTGTTGGGCACATTCTGCGACATCCACTCACGTTGCAATTGAGAATCGAAAGCCTGGGCGTCGTCTAACGCTTCTGGCAGTAATTTAGCTTTCGAAAGTCCATGATTAATCAATGCACGAGTGGAGTCGGCTAATGCGATTAAGGTACCACCTTGCTCAACCCATTGCTTAATCGTCGCATAATCGCTCTCAGATAAACTGTCACCGTACTGATCTGGCATCACCAATACATTGTAGCGTCTAAGATCCGCATAACTGATCATCCCAGCGTCGATCAAAGAGTGGCGTATGCCTAAATGCGTATCGAGTGAATACCAAGTGGCACCGACATCATAGGGTGAGAAAGAGCCACGACTCAAGGTTGCAATTTTGGGGCGCGCCAACAATTGAAAGTGACTTCCTCCCCAGTCCGGCAAATCGCCAATACCGTGACCGGTCGAGATCGAGTTCAACTTCAACTGTGCTTGATTTGCGAGGGTCACTAATTTTTCGGGTAACTCTGGCTGATTGGGATTATCTGATTTTGCTACTAACACGGAACCTCGGCTTAAACTCACTTCACCGAGCTGCGTTGCCTTATCAATGACACGAACTTGAAACCCCAACTCCATCGCTCGCGCAGCAAAGCTAACGGATGAATCATCTTCACCATTAACTGCGAAAGCAATTGCAGAAGGATCGACCGCCTCATTTAGTAGAGACTCAGAGGTGATGGGCTCTAGATGCTTATCCATGTGGCCCACAACCATTACCGCTGGCAAACCGTACATCATGGTTAAATTCCATGCCGTTGTGTCATACATCAGCGATGAGCCATCTCGTAACGTTCGGTGGCGTTCTTCTTGGTAGACCTCTGGCTTGATGGCAACATCAAATTCTAGCATTGTTGCTAATAGCCGCGCTTCGGCTTGCCGATTAGGTATGATTAAGGTTCCCTTTGGTAGCCGATACTGTTCTTTACGTTGCGAAAACTGATCATAAGCCACTCGCGTCAGCTCTTTTTGCAGGCGGTACATCTGTATGTTTTGAATACGCAAATTATCAATTAATGCCGCTTCTCGAGATTTATTATCAGTCGGTAAAATAGCGAAACTACGATTCGCATAGTTTCCTTTGTCACTTAGATTTTGCACTCGCTCTTTAAAAAACTCTTGATACAAACTTTGGCTGTGTTTACTTAAGGTTTCTAAGTTTGTCATGGTCGACAACAACTGATGATGAACCGACTCCTGATAAGTAATCACTCGTCCATCCGGTCGAGCGACGCCATCTTCTGCTATTCTCGCTTGCTCATATAAAATATGAACGGAACCTCGATACTCTGCGTAATTTGAATAGCCCGGATATAGATTTTCGAACCATTCGCCGGTGTAGTATCTCCAGCCCTGAGCATCAAACGCTCGCGCTTGATCGGCTGCAAAAACTTTCCCCCAATGTTTTCGTTGCTTGGGCAAGTGAGGGTTGACTGGCTCCCGAGCGGGAGCAAAGAGAAAAGTGTCTTGCGCTCCCATTTCGTGGCCATCAATCATAATCTGTGGGTACCAATCATTGATCAGTTTAATGCGACCACGAGTTTCTGGTTGAGTGGCGTAAATAAAGTCTCGATTAAGATCGAAAAAGTAATGATTGGTTCTTCCGAATGGCCAGCTACCCGTGTGCAGTAAAGATTGATCATCGACATTCGGAGCGACAGCACGGTACTCCTGCAACTCTTTTGAAAACCGCGCTCTTCCATCGGGGTTCATCATTGGGTCAATAATGATCACTTGCTTGCTTAATAAGTCGGTAATCTCAGCGCTTTCTGAAGCAATCAAATGATAAATCGCCAGTAATGCCGCATCGGCGCCTGACGTTTCATTGCCATGAATGGAATAAGCCATCCACGCGACGGCAGGCAACTCTTTAATAATCGAGTTTGCTTGAGATTGACTTAGATTAATCGGGTTAGCTAAACGCTGAATGTTTTCTTGCACCTTGGGTAGTCGAGCAAGGTTCTCAGGTGAAGAGATATACACCGCATACAATGAACGTCCTTCGTGCGATTTGGCATACGCTTCTACTTTCAGTCGATTCGATTGTTTTGCCCAAGTTAATAGCGCCGACTCAATTTCACTTGGCGCAGCAACTCGCCTACCCGGCTCAAACCCAAGCAACTGGTTAACTGGTGTTATATTGGCGTCATAGGGCCCATTAAGTAAAGGTTGAGAATAGGTAACTTGCGCATAATCTGTTGGCTCTACCGCATGGATAGGCAAAGAAGCCAAAATAGAAAGCGCTACAATAACTACCCAATTCATCAATTTCATAACCTTATCCCTACTCAGCTCATTTCGACGATTTATGCAATCGACACTATACAAGTGCAAAGCCAACGATACAACTGACTCAAGAGCACGACGACATAGTGGTAAATCACTTCAATTTCTCACGGCAGACGTATACACTCTATGTTTCACATCCAGTAAGATACGTGAGGGTAACAATGGAAGATATGACTCAATTTGTCCAGGGTATGGTTGATGTCGCCATTACTTGGGTACAACAAAACTATTTGTCGGTGGTGATGGCATTACTGGTTTTCTTTATCGGTAAATGGATCGCCAATCTTATAACTAAAGCTGTTCGTACAATTTTAACCAAGGCTAAAGTCGACCCGATTCTCGTCGACTTCTTGTCAGGTATCGTTAAAACCGTTTTGATTTTATTTGTGGTGGTGGCTGCCTTAACGCAACTTGGTGTGGCAACAACTTCACTGGTCGCTCTTATCGGTGCAGCAGGTTTAGCGGTTGGTCTAGCGCTAAAAGACTCTCTGCAAAATTTTGCTTCTGGTGTCATGTTAATCATGTTTAAACCATTCAAAGCAGGCGACTTTGTTGAAGCGGCTGGCGTGACCGGTGTGGTAGAAAAAATCGCCATCTTTTCCACCATCATGCGAACCGGCGACAACAAAGAAATCATCGTTCCTAATGGAGCGATTTATGGTGGCACCATCACCAATTTTTCAGCGCGACCTACCCGCCGAGTCGATATGGTTTTCGGCATTGGTTATGGCGACGACATTAAAAAGACCAAAGAAGTCTTGGCACGCATACTTGCTGAAGATGAGCGCATTCTAAAAGATCCTGCACCGGTAATCGCAGTTTCTGAATTGGGTGACAGCTCGGTTAATTTTATTGTCCGACCTTGGGTCAATTCTGCCGACTACTGGAATGTCTACTGGGATACTCATGAAAAAGTGAAACTCACTTTTGATGAAGAAGGTATTTCGATACCCTTCCCACAAATGGATGTTCACCTCGATAAGTCAGACTCTTAATATAGATGGCTTGAATCAATATCAGCGGTGACTTCATCGCTGATATTGATGCAGCCAATCCTACCAAGTGGTCATTCATTCAACCAAAGGTTCAATCAGGCAGTGATTGATTCAAGCTGTTTTTGGGTAAAGAACGTTAATCTTGGCACTGTTTCGAAGGGTCTTCTAAGAAGCTTGTAATAGCGACAAGACAACACCCTGAGGGTCGTTAACTACGGCTATTCGCCCCACCTCTGGAATATCAAACCCAGGAACACAAACATCACCACCTAAAGTATTGACCTGGGTTAAATCAGCGTCGACATCAGAACTCGCAAAATAGGTCATCCAATGTGCCGCCATATCGCCCCACTCTTCATTCATTTGAATCACACTCGCCACAGGGCTTTGTTCGACACAAAACAGCGGTACTTGCCCCATCGCACTTTCACGATAACTTAACTCCCAACCAAAGACTTTTTGGTAAAATGCCAAGGTTGAACTTAAATCTCGACAGGCGAGTTCTTGCCAACAATAATGTCCGGCGCTGTTTACCGGTAAAGATCCATAGTGTTGCTTAGCTTGCCACAATGCAAAAGTTGCTCCCTCTGGATCTTTTGCGAGAGCCATTACCCCTGCATCTCCCACCGCTAGCGGCCCCATTAAAATAGAACCACCGATATCAACTATTCGGTCGGCGGTTTCTTGCGCGCTGTTCACAGCAACATAATTTAACCAACGTGGCGTTACGCCAAGATCCTGTAATTGCTGCGGGAGAGCATAAGTTGCACCAAAAGCCTCTTCTCCCAGCTGCAAGACTTGAAAAGCGCCAGAGTCATCCATAGCGTTTGTTTTCCAGCCCCATAACTTAGAATAAAATGTCACTGCATTGCTGACATCGTTGGTGATTAACTCGATCCAGCAAAATCGCCCTAGTTGACTGGCTTGACCACTCGACATATCCTACATCCTTATATTGCCTCAATTGATAATTAACAGTATGAACAATTGCCAAGGCATTACAAGTTAAAAGGAAAGCGAGTAAGCTAGGGCTTCCTGACAACTTTTTGTATTTGGACGATATCAGAATTATAAAGAGAATAAGTTTTGCCAAACATTGTCGAAAAATCTTCGCGAATGGTTCTTATGACCGCCGAGTCCAATGATGACTTAGCTCGAATAATTTCTGCTTGGTTTGACGCTAGTTTTTGGCAAGACAACCAAGCGATCATCGGCCAGTCGCATGGTCGTAACATTACCTATTTTATTGACCCTAATCCAATAACAAAGTCAAACAACTCGTGGGTGTTACGGCACTATTATCGAGGCGGTTTGTATGGAAAGTTCAACAGAGATGCCTTTCTGTATCATGGTATTGAAACGACCCGAGCATACCAAGAGCTAAGTTTACTCGAGAAAATGCGAGAGTGGAATTTACCCGTTCCAACGCCAGTCGCAGCAAGAGTTATTCGAAGTGGATTATTTTACCGTGCAGATATTCTAATTGAAAAGATTCCTAACGCAGATGACTGTTTCCAAATTTTGAGGCAGCGAGCTTTACCCAAAGAAACTTGGTATGACATAGGTGCAACAATATTCAGGTTACATCATCATAATGTCTTTCACTCCGATCTTAATATTCACAACATTATGCTCGATCAACATAATAAAGTCTGGCTTATTGATTTTGATAAATGCGGTATCCGTGATGATCAAGCCACCTGGAAACTAGAAAACCTTGAACGACTCAAGCGCTCATTAACCAAAGAAAAGAATTTAAACGATAGCTTTCACTATCATTCAAACGACTGGAAAGCGTTGCTCGCCGGCTATCAAAAAGGAAGTCTAACGTGAGTTTCACCTTTTTTACTGAGCTCGCCACCTTACTCGATGCAGGACATTCTGTCAGCTCAGCGTTAAAAGTACTAAAACTACCGACCAGTGATTGGGTGAAATCAGCTCAAATGGTTGAGAAAGGTCTCCCTCTTAGTCATGCTATGTACAAAAGCAAAATCATCAACGCTTTTGAACTGGAGGTTTTAAAAACCGGCGAAATGGCTGGAAGGTTACCTCTTGCATTAAGAAAGCTAGGAAAAGCCAAAGAACGTCGAGAAGCCAATATTCAAAGGATTAAAAGCAAACTCTGGATGCCTATGGCAATCTTTTTGGTAGCAATAGCCGTCAGCTTTTTACTTCGCTTACTAGCGAACAATGGCGCTAACGCATCTTATTTTTTTACTATCGCTTTGGTTCAAATTTTAGTCGTCATTTTTGCCATAAGATGGCTGCTTTCATTGTTTAAATTGAGCGCTTACGAATTACTCGAGCGCCTAAGCTTTTTTCATGAATCACGATGGTACCAGTTAATGTTCCAGCAAACCTTGTTTAATGGATTTGCATGGTTACAAGAATCAGGTATCGACGCGCAATCAAGTTTTAGAAAGTTAGCACAGCAATTCCGTAGCAAACGCTATCGAACCGCTTTAACCAAAGTAGCAAACGATTGCGGGAAAGGCGTCGCTGCGTCAGCAAGCTTGCAAAGTGTTGACCTTCCCATTCCAACAGCCTTTATTAACTTATATGTAACGGCTGAAGCGAGTGGTACATTGACCGCAACACTTGATGGTCAGTTAAAACTAGGTGAAGATGAACTTAGAAACTACCAAGACACTTTCGCAGATAACTTTCCACGCCTCATTTACGCCTGCGCAATTTTAAGCTCTATTTTACTCGTGTTCTTGTAGCCACTCGAGCTTGTCCACTACCCCAACACACCCATTACCCCAACATAAAATGGGCGCGAATACAGCGCACTTGCCCATAACTGTATTTTGGTTCAACCATTTGCACGACGGGAGTAATTCGATACTCGGGTCCTTCTTGACTGAGAAATAACTCGTGAATTTTTTTAATTCATCATCATCAATTTCAAACACATCAGAAAGACTCAACTCACTCCTTCCTATCGCATCTGCAATGTGTGCATAAACCGCATTTTCACTCAACTGTTGAGACGCCATAATTGAAGCAATGTCTTTTCCTTGACGCATTTGTTCGAGCACCTGTTGCTTAATATCAACATCTGAACGCTCAAACTTAGCGATAACGGCTAAGAAAATTTCACCGTATCGCTCAAGTTTCGTTTCTCCCACTCCAGGAATAAATGACATTTGCTTAAGACTTTTTGGTCGGCGACTCATCATTGCCATTAACGTTTGATCATTGAAAATCATATAAGGTGCTAACTGATGCTCTCGCGCCAGAGCCATTCGAGTTTCTCGTAATGCCTCCCATAAACCATGATCTTTTTCAGCAATGACAGTATTCTGTCGAGTTTTTATTGTTTTACTCTTTTGTTCTTTACGTAAATAAAGGGCTTCCGCTCCGGTTAAAATACCCCGACAGGCATCGGTTAATCTCAATCCACCGTAGCCCTCAAGGTCAACCGCAAGTAAACGGCGAGCAATCAATTGCCGAATCACTCCTCGCCATTGCTGAACCGATTGCGCTTTCCCAATCGCAAACACCGATAGTTGATGATGACCGGCCTGTTCTATTCGTTCGGTTTTCTTGCCCATTAGCACATCGACAATATAGGCAACGCCAAAACGTTGCCCAGTACGATACACGGCCGACAAAGCCTTTTGCGCTTCTTCAGTGGCATTCCAAGTAGCTCCCGGTGAGAGACAATTGTCACAATTCCCACAATCTTGCGCTAATTCATCACCAAAATAGCGCAATAAACTTTTGCGACGACACTCAACGGACTCAGCAAAACTCATCACAGCATCTAATTTATGTCGCTCAATCCGCTTTACCGCTTCTGGAGCGTCAGAGCCCTCTAACATTTGTTTTAAAGTAATGACATCGTTGAGGCCATAGCTCATCCATGCAGTCGCGGCCAATCCATCTCTGCCTGCCCTTCCGGTCTCTTGGTAGTAAGCTTCGATACTTTTTGGCAAATTCAGATGGGCAACAAACCTAACATCCGGCTTATCAATCCCCATGCCAAAAGCGATGGTTGCGACAATCACTATGTTTTCTTCGCGCATAAAGCGAGTTTGTGTATGAGCACGAAACTGAGCGCTCATTCCAGCATGATAAGGTAATGCCTCTATTCCTTGTTCTTGCAGCCAGTTGGCCACTGATTCGACTTTTTTCCTCGATAAGCAATAGACGATGCCTGAATCATTTGGGTGCTCTTCTAAAATAAAGGCTAACAATGCTTGTTTCGCTTGCGACAAATCACTGTTCACTCGATATTGAATATTCGGCCGGTCAAATCCACAACTAAAATGCCGCGCTTGATGTAACCCCAAACGTTGAATCATTTCTTCTCGGGTATGCTCATCGGCAGTCGCTGTTAACGCAATTTTAGGCACCGTAGGAAATCGCTCAAACACTTGGTTCAATTGACAATATTCAGGCCGAAAATCATGCCCCCATTGCGAGACACAATGAGCTTCATCTATCGCAAACAAACTAATTTGAAAGGAGTGCAAGAACTCAACAAATCGTTCCGAAAGGAAACGCTCTGGCGACACATAAAGAAGATCGACCTTTGATTGTCGAATTAAACGTGCCAGGGTTCGCTGTTGCTCTAATGTCAGCGAAGAGTTTAAGAACTCGGCCCTAACACCATTCTCCTGTAAAGCCGCAACCTGGTCTTCCATCAAAGCAATCAGAGGCGAAATAACAATCGCCATACCCGGACGAATCAGCGCCGGGATTTGATAACACAATGACTTTCCGCCGCCCGTTGGCATAATCACCAGCGCATCATCACCGGCTACCACAGCGTCTACTATTTCTTGTTGAGGATCGCGAAACTTCTCATAGCCAAAGGTCTTTTTCAGTACATCGAGAGCGTTAGGCGAATTAGCGGACATAATCATTGGTACAACTTGCAGTAAAGGCCGTCAGTTTAAAGCACAAGGAATCTCGTGCAAGAGGCGCATGCAAAAAAAATGGGCAGCTTCAAAAGCTACCCATTAACACACCCTTTCACGCTATTGTCAGGAAGGACAAAGAGGGTCAAAAACACAAAGTACAAGACCAGTCTCTTCACAGATTTTGACTACCAAAGCTCCATGAAGCGACAGCAATGTAGTTATATTACATTTTAAAATACGAAATCAAGCACTTTTTTTTCATTTTATGATTTATTTTGTTGTTTTATTACATCTACAACATTTCAAAATGAACTTTTACGGTATTTGCCGAGTAGGCGCTTATTATTTCCTAACGAGGTTAATTGCCATCATTAAATCGAGTTGAATTTGCACTGGGTATGGACAATGTCTCACATGCACTGCTCTAAATCTCTTATTGTGAAGCTTGTCACACTACAGAATAATGATTACATCGAAAAGGAGATAATAAACATGGAAGACAAGCAGCAGGTATTCGCAAAAGTAGTTGAAGCATTCAAGCTTCATCGATTTAAACGCTCTGATGCTCAGGAATACTTAAACTGGATCAAGTTGTTTCTTAACCATAACAAACATGTTCCAACGTCACAGCTAACCGCTAATTGCGTCAAAGAATTCCTTCGATACCTTTGTGATGACAAAGGCTTAATGCCTTCTCGTCAAAAACAAGCTTATCTGGCCATCAACTTCTTTTATAACCAGGTGCTACAGCGCTCGCTTTGGTCAACCATGAACTTCGGAGAAGAAGTTGATCTACAAGCGCAAGTCAACCCACTCACGACGGCGACAGAGCATCAGGCTCCAGAGTGGACCAATTTACTGCAGGAGCCATTTCGAACGGTCGCTAAACTGAGCTTTCACTGCGGGTTGAAGCTTGACGAAGTATTAAACTTACGGGTTGAAGATGTCGATGTGCAACGACACGTGCTCAAAATTCGTGACGCTTTCGGCGACTTCAGTGAAATAGACATTGCTAGTGATTTAATGCAATCTCTGACCTTACAGCTAAGAAAGGCCATGCATACGCATCAGCAAGACTTGCGTCAGGGAGAGGTGTTTTTTAGAAATCCAAGCACCCTGCGTCGTGGGCAATTAACGGATAATGCTCGTTGGTACTTTCTATTTCCAGGAACCCTGCAGTTCAACCTTCACACACAAAAGCGTGTGCGTGAAAGTCTCGATGCCAACGTCGTTGAGCAAGCCTTTTCGCAAGCTCGAACGCGTAATACTGAGCAAGTCGCTCCATTCCAGATTGGATTCAAGCAGCAAGCTTCTTTATAAGCTTGCTAAGCATTTCAGCTTTAACGTCGAGTACGACGAGTGCTCGGCTTTTTACTTTTGTATTTAAATTGCTTTTTACGTTGTTTGGTGGAATCTGTCGTACGTTTGAAGGAGCGTGCCGATGGAGATAACCCAACGTTTTTTTCTATTTCAGCCACCGCTTTCGGTTCTAACTCAAGCCATGCCCCGCGGCGTAAGCCTCTCTCTAAGGTTACCATTCCGTAACGCACACGAATAAGCCGTGAAACCTGACAGCCAACCGCTTCCCATAAACGCCGAACTTCACGATTGCGACCTTCTTTTAAAGTCACGTGATACCACTGATTGAAACCTTCTCCGCCAGAGTGTCGAATCTTATCAAAATGAGCCATCCCATCTTCTAGCGCCACTCCCGAGCGTAAACTCTTTAACGTATCCTCGGTCACTTCGCCATTAACTCGAACGGCGTATTCACGCTCTAACTCATAGCTTGGATGCATCAAACGATTGGCTAACTCGCCGTCATTAGTAAACAACAATAAACCGGCGGTGTTCAGATCTAATCGGCCAATGGCTATCCAACGACCTTTACCTGGGTTAGGCAATACGTCAAATACCGTTTTGCGCCCTTCCGGATCTTTCCGAGTACACACCTCGCCTTCTGGCTTGTTGTAGGCAACAACTCGCCGAACCATCGCATCTTGCTTAGGTATTGAAATAATTTTTCCGTCGACGCGAACTTTGTCTTTCTCAGTTGCGCGAGCACCGAGATCAATAATCGCGCCATTGACCGAGACCCGACCTTCGCTAATGATTGACTCCATCTCTCGACGGGATCCTAATCCTGCTCTGGCCAAGAGCTTCTGAACTTTTTCTGTTGCTTCCAAAGTAACCTACTTGTACTGAAATTACGGGTTTTGACTTAACCAACGAATGACTTATAAATAAGGTTCGTATTAGTGTAGACCGTTTTAATGTAAAACTTTACCGCTCGTCCCCATCTTGGGTTTTCGTCGCGGATAACTCATCTTCGAGCGACTCATCTTCGAGCGGCTCATCTTCAGCCGGCTCAAAAGCATCATTGAAGACTTCTTCGGCTTCATCAGACGTCTTGGCCAGTTGAGCAGCCTCGATGATCTCTTCATCGGTGATTTGCTCATCAGCCACAGCACGCTGCCAGTCTAGTTCACTCTCTGAATCAGACTCAAGACTCGACTCACTGATGTCTTTCGAGCCTTGTTCACTTACCTTCTCATCAAATGACGACGCTTCTACGGCTTCATCCGCGTGAGAATGATCTTCATGAATATGCTCTTCATGAGATTGGCCTTCATGAGAGTCTTCATTAGGTGAATCGTCGTCAGCATAACCGTCGTCAACATGACCGTCTTCAGATGACACGACGTCTTCACTTTGTTCGCCTGAGCCCTCGAGATCACTTGCTAGCGACTCCGCACGATCATTCTCTAAGTGGCTTTCTTCATTTTCGCCTTCAGTAGTAGAAACGTTATCACTGTCGCCCAGCGACTGTTTATCTTCAAGATCTAACTCGGCATTGATTTTGTCTAGGTCTCGAATTTCCGCCAAGGTTGGCAACTCTTCAAGACTTTTTAAATTGAAATAATCTAGAAACTCGCGCGTGGTTGCGTATAACGCAGGACGACCTGGAACATCTCGGTATCCGACAACACGAATCCACTCTCTCTCCAACAAAGTTTTTACTATGTGGGAACTAACACTAACGCCACGAACGTCTTCAATTTCTGAACGAGTAATGGGTTGCCGGTAGGCGATAAGCGCTAAGGTTTCTAAAAGAGCTCGCGAGTACCGTGGAGCCTTTTCTTCCCAAAGCCGAGCAATCCATTCTGCGTAATCTTGTTTCGCTTGAAAACGAAAACCACTAGCAACTTCTTTTAGTTCAACGCCACGAGTTTCACACGCATCGTTGATCGCGCTAAGCGCTTCTCGCACTTCTGCAGTAGACGGCCGTTTGTCTTCTTCAAACAAGGACATCATTTTATCGACCGACATGGGTTTACCGTAAACCATTAATGCCGCTTCAAGTAGATTTTGTAATTTTTCTGTTGTCATACTACTCATGATAAAAGCTCATCTGTTTCAATTTGAGCCCGAGCGCGCACATGTATCGGGCCATAGGGTTCTGTTTGAACTAATTCTATAAGTTTTTCTTTCGACAATTCCATGACCGATAAGAAAGTGACCACCACGCCCATGCGACCTTCTTCAACCGTAAACAGTGTTACAAAATCAGTGAACGAATCTGCCGACAACACGGCTAAAACATTGGTCATTTTTTCACGGACTGAAAGCGTTTCCCTCTCAATATGATGGTGCGTAAACATATCCGCCCGTTTAAGAACATCTTTAAAAGCATGCAAGATCTCTTTGAGATCAACTTCAGGCTGTGGTCGCACCAAATTAAGTTCGGGTGTCGCAACATCCGCAGGAAAAATTTCTCTTGCCATGCGTGGCATTTCATCAATATCTTCGGCGGCTTTTTTGAATCGCTCGTACTCTTGTAATCGTCGAATTAAATCTGCTCGAGGATCAATTTCATCCTCTTCTTCCGTTTTCGGTCGAGGCAACAAGACGCGACTTTTTATTTCACATAAAACGGCGGCCATAACCAAGTATTCGGCCGCTAATTCTAGGTTCATGCTCTTCATGAGCTCGACATATTCCATATATTGCTCTGTTATGTGAGCAATCGGAATATTCGAGATGTCTAGGTTTTGACGCCGAATTAAATACAGCAGCAAATCCAAAGGCCCTTCAAACGCTTCTAAGAAAACTTCAAGCGCATCCGGTGGAATGTAAAGATCTTTCGGCATTTCTTTAACGGGCTCACCGTTAATAAGTGCAAACGCCATTTCTTCCTGAACCGGCTGCTGACTAGCAGCGTTAGCCTGAGCGTTGCTCGCGACAGGCTCAACGGTTTGTTTCGGCTCAAGGGTTTCTGAATTCACTTCACTGCTCATACTTAGGTAATCACCAACGATTAACGATAACTAAGGCCCATGGCTTGACGAACGTCATCCATAGTTTCTCGAGCAACATCGCGCGCGTGCTCACTGCCTTCATTAACAATGTTGCGAACCAGTTCAGGATTTTCGACGTATTCTTGCGCGTTGTCGCGAAACACTTTTTGTTCCTTGATAACACAATCAATCACTGGTTGTTTGCATTCTATGCACCCGATTCCGGCGGTTGTACAACCTTCTCTGGCCCAGCTCTGAACTTCTTCATTGGAATATATCTTGTGGAACTCCCACACTGGGCAGTTATCTGGGTTACCAGGATCGTTGCGACGAACTCGAGCAGGGTCGGTCGGCATGGTACGAATTTTCTTCTCAACCGATTCAGGCTCTTCTCTCAAGGTAATCGTGTTACCGTAAGATTTCGACATTTTTTGTCCATCCAGACCTGGCATTTTCGACACTGGCGTCAACATTGCTTGAGGTTCTGGCAAAATAACTTTTCCGCCACCCTCTAGATATCCGTAGAGTCGCTCTTTGTCACCTAAGCTGATCGATGCGTGTCCTTCTAACAACGCACGCGCCGTCGCCAATGCCTCATCGTCACCTTCTTCTTGATAGCGTTTTCGTAATGACGAATACAACTTGCCGTTCTTTTTACCCAACTTCTTGATCGCTACTTCGGCCTTTTCTTCGAAACCAGGCTCTTTGCCATACAGATGATTAAAGCGACGCGCAATTTCGCGGGCAAGCTCGATGTGTGGAACCTGATCCGCTCCCACCGGAACTTGACCTGATTTATAGATTAAAATATCAGCCGCTTGCAGTAATGGGTATCCTAAAAAACCGTAGGTCGAGAGATCTTTTTCTTTTAATTTCTCTTGCTGCTCTTTGTAAGTCGGCTGTCGCTCTAACCAACCCAGCGGAGTAATCATCGACAACAATAAATGAAGCTCGGCATGTTCAGGCACTTTCGATTGAATAAAAATGGTCGAATTCCCTGGATTAACCCCGGCCGCAAGCCAATCGATCACCATATCCCAAATACTCGGCTCAATGATCGAAGGATCATCATAATGAGTGGTCAACGCATGCCAATCTACCGCACAAAAAAAGCACTCGTATTCATGTTGTAGTTGTACCCAATTTTTAAGCACACCATGATAATGGCCCAAATGCAGTTTCCCTGACGGCCGCATTCCTGACAGAATGCGCTGATGCTGTATCGCAACCGAACTCAAAATATATCCCCTTTACAAAACTTGTCTAAGTTTAATCGAACCGAGCATTATACAGACTGTCGTTTATTTGAGTAAGCGATTTAATTGCTCAAAATTCGTACGAATACTTACCTTCTATTTATTTCAGTAAGTGTTTGAATTGATTGGCTAAATTTGCAAAAGTGTTGGATCACCAGCACCTTCCCGTAAAATAACCGGCGTTCCTTCCGTTAAATCAACGACCGTCGTCGCCTGATCGCCACAGTAACCACCATTAATAACCAAATCGAGTTGACTGCCGTAACGTTCATTAATCTCATAAGGATCAGATACTTGAACTTCTTCTTCAGGAAAAATCAAACTGGTCGACATAATCGGTTCACCCAAGGCGTCGAGCAGCGCTAATGCAATTGGGTTGTTCGGAACACGAATACCAATGGTTTTCCGTTTTGGGTGCATTAACCGCTTTGGGACTTCTCCCGTTGCTCGAAGAATAAAAGTAAACGGGCCAGGCGTAAGGTTTTTAAGTACCCGAAAGGTCGCATTATCGACCCTTGCATAAGTCGCGAGTTCCGACAAGTCTCGACAAACCAAGGTAAAATTGTGCTGTTTATCGAGCTGGCGCACTCGTCGAATGCGATCCAAGGCACTTTTATCGCCAAGATGGCACCCTAATGCGTATCCAGAATCCGTCGGATAGACCATTAAACCGCCTTTTTGAACCAGCGCCACCGCTTGAGTGATTAGCCTTGGCTGTGGATTCTCAGGGTGTATTTCTAAATATTGAGCCATATTGCGTCCGTATTCATCATTCTTTTTGAGTCAAATAAGGCTCTCTGTGCGATTAAGAGCCACTCCACGACCGTGAGTTTATAAAAAGTCTTGCCACACTGGCACTATCGATTTCGGAAGGTCCGCGAAAAAACCTGGCTTTACCCAACGCCATTCAGGGTTATGAAAGTCGGCACCTTGTGATCCTTGCAGCGCTAAGTTTAACGCCTTTTCTGTCATCCAACGAGCTAATTGTGGATCCATATTAGGGTAGGCAAGCTCAACCGCTTGACCACCGGCCGCCGCAAAATCTTCAAGCATTAAAGCAAGCTGCTTGCGCGATAATTGATATCGCCCAGGATGTGCCAACACAGCTTTTCCGCCCGCGCCACGAATGGCTGATACGGCTTGCTCAATTGTCGGCCACTTTGCTTTTACATAGGCCTTTGATTTACGGCCAATGTATTGCTTGAAGGCTCGGTTAGCATCTTTCGCCCACCCTCGCCTGACCATGATCTGAGCCAAATGGGTTCGCGTAACCGACTCTGCGCTCAGAGCTTCAACTTCGCCAACAACCCCTTCCATTCCCAGTTGTTCGAGTCGATTGGCAAACTCTAACAGCCGCTGCTGGCGATAGGCTTGCTGCTGAGCGACAAATTGCACTATACCTGGTTCGTGAATGTTTAGGTTTAGACCGACGATATGAATCTCTCGATTTAAATATTGCGTAGAAATTTCTAACCCGGTGATAACGTGGCAGGGTAAGTCTTCACTTTGGCTAGCAAGCTCATAATGCGCTCCCAAGGAGTCATGATCAGTAATCGCGATGGTTTCAACACCGTGTTCACGGGCATGGTGCAATAACTCCATAACCGACAAACTGCCGTCTGAGTAACGAGTATGAGCATGCAAATCAATGGTTTGAGGACGTGCAACTAACATAAATCTTTGAGTTACCTCAGTTTTCGGCTCGCTCCACGGTTTAAGCGGGCTCGCAATACAATAATTGTCTATTGGCCAATTCCATCAGAGCCAAGTATTATAGGCGCTTTGTATACGACTAGGCACTCAAAGCTCAACAAAACTATGAAAGTACTTCTCGATTTCTTCCCTGTTCTCGCCTTCTTTCTTACTTACAAGCTGTTCGATGTTTATGTCGCGACCGCCGTGTTGATTGGCGCCAGCTTGTTGCAAACGTTAGGTCACCGCATTATAAAGAAGCGATTTGAAAAGCTCCATGTTATGACATTTGTTATTTCTTTGATCATGGGCGGAATGACCATCGCGTTTCGCGACGATGCATTTATCAAATGGAAAGTCTCTGTCGTCTACTGGATACTCAGTGCCGTAATCTGGATATATTGGCTGAGAGGCACCATGCTATTAAAACAACTCTTCGAGAGCTTATTCAAACAAGAGCTTGGATTAACACAGAAACTTTGGGGTTATATCAATGCATTTTGGGGTTTACTTCTATTAGCCATGGGCGGACTGAATATCTGGATCGCCTATCATTTCGATCTCGATACTTGGGTAAACTTTAAAGTCTGGGGCACCATGGCCGTTCAGTTAGTAACAATGATTGGAACCTTTGTTGTAATTTTTAAAAATATGCCTGAACACCATCGAAAAATGCTCGAAGAATCTAGCGCCAACGAGGAAAATTAGTTTATGTGGTATGCCATTATTGCCGAAGATAAAAGCGACAGTTTAGAGCGTCGCATGGCGGCTCGTCCCGCTCACCTAGAACGTTTAGAACAACTCAACAACCAAGGCCGACTGTTGCTCGCTGGCCCGCACCCAAATTGCGACGCTGAAGATCCGGGTAGCGCAGGTTTCAGTGGCAGTTTAATTGTCGCCGAGTTTAGCGACTTAGCCTCGGCTCAACAATGGGCAGATGCTGACCCTTACCAAGCGGCGGGCGTTTATCAAAACGTTACCGTAAAACCCTTTAAAAAAGTATTTCCAAATTAACGTCAACTCTCGAGATCAGATTTAAATTATGGATAACTCAACGCGCATTGAACAGATGAAACAGCGGCTAACCGCAGAGCTTTCACCAACACACTTAGAAATTTCCGATGACAGTCACCTACATGCTGGTCATGCCGGAGCTAAAAGTGGAAAAGGTCACTTCACCGTTACGATTGCGAGCGCGCAATTTGCGGGCAAACGTAGCCTACTGTGCCACCAAATGATCTATCAAGCGCTCGGCGACATGATGACCACCGATATTCATGCGCTAGCGATCAAAGTTGTCGACTAAACCTAGCAAAAACGTGTTAGCTGTTTTGACAAAATGAGACAGCTGACACTAGCGCGATAAAAAATACTCTTCGTCGAAGGTCTTCATCCACTCTGGAAAAAACACCGTTATACTCGACACAATGACACCGTTAATAAACGCTTCTGGAAACATAGCCAATAATATCCACTCTGGTTGTAACGTAACACCAGAGTGCCAAGTAAAATCAAAAAAATAAACCAATAAAAATCCCGTTGCGGCAACAAGAGGAACGGTTAGCGCACCACCGAGAAACCCAACCCCCAACGTATAGAAAAACAAATTGTTTGGATTCATTCTTCTTAACCAACGCGTTAACCCAGTGACGAAAGCCGCAGGTATAAATACATTAGTTAGCGTGTAAAAGCCCCAATTTTCTATCGGGTGCTGCGCGAACCATAAATAAATTACGGCGGATACACAACCAGCAATGGAGCCAAAACGAAAACCTAACATCAAGGTGGCACTGGTCATGATGATGGGGTGAATAAAAAGGCCTTGAATCACAGAGAACTCCATCAGCCAAAACCCGGTTAGAATGAACACTGAACCAAATAATAAATGATGACGAGTCGATACCGAAATCACCAACGACCATTGCGCGGTCAATATAACTAAGAGCAGAGCTGCCACGGCCATGAGATTAGAAAACCAAAACCAGCCTGATGACATTTGCGAAAGTTCAATTAACATGTCAGTTAAGATTACCTGCGTTCAACGCTTTAAGAGCCTATTGCAACCCAGTCAATTATCTATTATTGCAGAAAAATAACCAAGATCGGCGTTCATAACTACCGATAGAGTTAATCAAAGGCCACTAACTTTTAACGTTCGCCTGATCCTATCTCTATTTTTTTGTCTGCTAGATTACCTGATAGATTTCCTAGTAGATTACCCACTAGACTGTCCGACAGATTGCCTGCAAGAGCCCCTTCAAAGAGCAACTGCGCCTTATCGGGAATTTCATCACGTTGATTACCTTAATGTCGAAGTCGCCGCAGCAAACCTTTACAGTGAAGGTTAGAATATAACTGCCGATTGGACACTCGATGGACCAACAACCTCACCATTGGATTGCCTTTTACCAACATCAAGCCGACGATCACCGTGCTCGTTCATTGATTGATATTTGGACAATGACGTTCGACGAGCTCGAACGCCAGCATGACTTTATCCAATGGCTATTCCCATTGCCGGAGCCGTCTCCCATTAATCCCGACGCACCGTTATTAACCAATGAGATGGTTTTACAAGCGATGGCATCTGAAGAAGTACAACAAAACTTATTGCGATCGTTCGACACCATGGCGGCATTTTGGGGATTTTGTCGAGATGATGATTTACAAATTAAGCCATCGGCACATTTCACCCACCAGGTATCGAAGTGGTGTTGCGATCACAATCATAACCAACTGCGTATCACACGCATGCTTCGTTGCCTAACCCTATGCGGACAACATGGGATTGCAGCGAATACTTGTCAGTTTTTACTGAATGCCATTGATCAGCAAGGAATGAGTTTATCGCAGGTCTCGGCCGTACCCCACTGGATCGACGCGATCAGTAATGAAGAACCCGAAGAACTGACGCTCGATGATTTTGAACTGCCAGATGGGTCACATTAAGGCATCTAAGTAACAAACCCTGCTGCTCAGTCGCACTGGTTCTACCAATTATGACTGAGTCGCAGCCGCTAACTCACTGATGTCGTCCCAACGTTGAGCGGCAATTAAGTCGCTCGGAGCTACCCATGTCCCGCCGACACAGGAGACATTGTCCAGCGCCAAGTAGTCTTTGAAGTTCGCGGCAGAAATGCCGCCTGTCGGACAAAACTGCAACGCCGGGAAAGGACCAGAAAAGGCCTTTAATGCGGGTATACCGCCCGACACAGCCGCCGGGAAAAACTTAAAGTTTTGATACCCATACTCCATGCCTAACATGATTTGAGACGCATTGGCGACGCCAGGCAGCAGAGCAACCGAGTGATGCTCTGCGCCCGCTAAAAGACTTGGAGTCAGACCAGGACTGACTGCAAAAGGAACGTTTAACTCATCCAACTGCTTTAACTGCTTGTCATTGGTGATGGTGCCTGCACCAACAATCGCATCGGGTACATTTCGTTGAATTTGCTCGATGGCCTTTAGCGCACAGTCGCTACGCAAAGTAATCTCTAAAACGGTTAATCCGCCAGCCACCAAGGCTTTTGCAAGAGGCACTGCAACACTCAAATCATGAATCACTAAAACAGGTACTACCGGCGCCTGTTGCATGATGTGACGGATTTTTTGATGCCTAGAAATAGATTGATTCACGCGAAACCTATTGATTTAGTTGAAGTTGAGACAAATATGCCGCCGCTCCTAAGAGCCCAGGTTGCGGGTGCACGACAATGGCCGTTGCGATATCGCGAAGGTAATGTTCAAAATTGAGCTTATTTTCAAAACGACTTCGAAAATTACTATTGGCGATACGGTCGCTAAAGCGAGGAGGAATACCTCCACCAATATAGACACCGCCGGTGGCTCCTAGACTTAACGCGTAATCGCCCGCAACACTGCCAAGAATTTCGAAGAATTGTTCGAGAGCACGGTCGGCCATCGCATCACCTGATTGCGCTGCGTTGCCTATGGACTCTGCATCTGCGTGCAAGAGTGGCTGATTCTCGAAACTACACAAAGCGCGATAAATATTAACCAATCCCCGACCCGACAGTAGCTCCTCGCAAGATACGACGCCTAACTCCGCGCGCAGATACTGCAAAATATAATCTTCGACTTCGTTTTCTGGCGCAAAACTGCGGTGTCCACCTTCAGTGCTTAAAACCAGGGTTCGTCCCTGGTGAGGAAGCATGCCAGCGACCCCTAAGCCAGTACCTGGACCAATAATCGCGCGTTGCCGTTGAGTATCAAACGATAGACCCTTGGAAAGAAATCGTAAGTCTCTATCGGCAACCACGGTCGTGGCCATCGCTGCTGCAGTAAAATCATTTATCGCCACCAGCTGATTGATCCCTAGGCCTTGCTGCAAAGCTTGGCGCGAAAACTGCCAGTGATTATTGGTCAGCTTAATTTCATCCGCAGAAACCGGACACGCTAATGCCAAACACGCCGCGCTGACTTGGGTGGAAACTTGAGACAGGTAATGGTGAATAGCTTGCAAGGGAGAGCCAAAGCTTTCACATTGCAACGTATGGATATGACTGAGCACACTGCTACCCGCCTCGACCAAGGCAAAGCGCGCATTGGTGCCGCCAATGTCAGCAACTAAGTGCATACTCACGCTTGATCCTCGGCGTTAAATTGGAATAGACAGGCCCCTTGCTCAGCGCCGCTAACCGTGTGGCGCATATTCGCAAACAGCTCCCGACCCATTCCCCAGGTATGTTCAGATAAGTTCATGGTTGCAAGCTCACGTCGCTTTAGTTCGGCATCACTCACCTTCAACTCGAGGGTCCCCGATGTGGCATCTAATCGAATGATATCGCCATCGTTTATTCGAGCAATTAAACCACCTTCGCAAGCTTCGGGAGTCAAATGAATCGCGGCGGGAACCTTGCCTGATGCACCAGACATTCGTCCATCGGTCACCAGTGCAACTTGCAGACCTTGATCTTGTAAGTTGGCTAAAAATGGCGTGAGCTTATGCAGCTCCGGCATTCCGATGGCTTTTGGTCCCTGAAAACGAACGACGGCCACCGTATCTTGAGTAATTTCACCCTGTTGCACAGCCTCTGCAAGTTGATGCTGGCTATGAAATACTCTTGCTGGCGCCTCAACCACTTGATGCTCTGGAGCAACGGCCGATACCTTAATAACACTTCGACCGAGATTGCCTTTAAGAATCTGCAAACCACCTTCTTCACGAAACGGCTCAGTTACCCCCCGTAACACTTGAGGGTCGCCGCTGGTGAGCTTTGCTTTACGAAAAACCAGCTGCTCATTTTGCAGGAAAGGTTCGTCGCAATAGTCAAAAAGATGGTTGCCGTAAACGGTTTTCGCTTCACCATGCAACAACCCAGCACCTAACAGCTCTTGAATAACAAACGCCATACCGCCAGCCGCATGAAAGTGATTTACATCAGCAGAACCATTTGGATAAACCTTTGCTAACAAAGGCACCACCGCTGATAGATCGGAAAAGTCATCCCAAGTAACAACAATCCCAGCGGCTTTCGCAATCGCAATAATGTGCAGAGTATGGTTGGTTGAGCCACCGGTCGCTAATAATCCGACGATGCCGTTTACAATGGATCGCTCATCAATCACGTCGCACAAAGGCCGATAGTGTTTACCCAGCGCGGTTATTTCAGTGACGCGCGTTGCAGCATATTCGGTAAGCGAGTCACGTAATGGGTTAGTAGGATTCACAAAGGAACTGCCAGGTATATGCAGCCCCATGATTTCCATTAACATTTGGTTGGTATTCGCCGTACCATAAAATGTGCAAGTTCCCGCAGAGTGATAAGAGGCGGACTCAGCTTGCAGTAATTCTTCACGTGTCGCCTTTCCTTGAGCATACAATTTGCGAATTCGTGCTTTTTCATCATTAGGAATTCCCGACGGCATCGGACCAGCAGGAATAAAAATGCTCGGAAGGTGACCAAAGCGCAGTGCAGCCATCACTAATCCCGGTACAATTTTGTCGCATATACCTAAGAATAAAGCACCATCAAACATATTATGAGACAAGGCAATGGCGGCGGCCTGAGCAATAAGGTCACGACTAAATAAGCTCAACTCCATGCCATCTTGACCTTGCGTTACGCCATCGCACATGGCCGGAACACCACCCGCAAACTGCGCGGTTGCACCAGTCGCCGCAATAGCTCCTTTTATTTTATCAGGATAATCAACATAAGGCTGATGCGCCGACAACATGTCATTGTACGCAGATATGATTCCAATGTTGGGGGTTTCCATGCCACTCAAGGTAAGCTTGTCTTGCTTACCGCAGGCGGCGAAGCCATGCGCCAAGTTACCGCAAGACAAGGCCGAGCGATGCGGCTTATTCAATTTAGCATGGCTCATTTGTCGTAAATAATTGCCGCGGCTTTGTTGGCTACGGTCAATAATTCTGTCAGTTACCTCTACCAGTGTTTTATGCAAGGTCATGATTATCCCAGTCGTGCATGAACGGTCATTTTAAGGCGCCCAAAAAATTTCTAAACGAGGCTGTTGGTTGCGAAGAAAGTAACGGATTGGCATATCAATTTCTTCGCCATTTTGTTCCGCTTTTTTTAATGTATTGAGCTTGTCTTCACCAAACAGTAATAAGTAAATGTGTCGCGAAGCGAGTAGTCGATTTAAGGTCAAGGTTAATCGTGCGTGCGGTGCTACACGAGGGTGAGTGACAGCCGTGTAGTCGGAGTTTTCTGCCGACACCACCTGTTCAATTTCTTCAGCACAGGGAAATAGAGAAGCCGTGTGGCCATCATTTCCCATTCCAAGAACAACCACGTCTAATGCACCATGAACTTTTTCGCGAAGCGTCGCTTCTAATTGTTGTTGATTGCTCGCAGGTGACTCGGTGACCTGAAAAAAGGGCACAAACTCAGCAACATCGGCACCATTAATCAATAGATTTTCTTTGATCAGTCGCTCGTTACTTGCTTCATCCGTTGGAGGAACATAACGCTCGTCAACCATCGAGATCAAAACCTTGCGCCAAGGCAAATTGGCGACCGACAGTTTACGATACATATCCATGGGGGTGGATCCGCCGGAGACCCAAAGAGATGCTTTATCGCGCTCATTAATTGCGCTAGCTAAATCAGACGCTATCTTCTCAGCCATCGAGCGATTGGCACTCTCTCGATCATCAAAATAATGCAGTCCCGCCAATTCAAGAGTCATAATGGTTTTCCTTATCAGTCATTGTCGTACTGATTGTTAAACCATTTTCGGCCGTCTTTGGCAAGTAATTGCTCTGCGGCATCGGGTCCCATGCTGCCTGCAGGATAAAATTCAACCGGAACATCGAACTCATCCCATCCGGCAAGAATGGTATCGGTCCATTTCCATGCCTCTTCCACTTCAAATCTCGACATAAACAAGGTCGAGTCGCCAATGATCGAATCATACAGCAGTCGCTCATACCCCTTCGGAATATCCGCAGGTTCATATTGATCATAAAAACTTAAGTTCAATGGATCGGACACCAAATTTAACGCGCCCGAAAGACTGGGCTCCTGATTCATAATAACCAGCTTAATACTGTCTTTTGGTTGCAATCGGATAATCAATCGATTGGCTTGGGTCGGCAATTTGAAAATAGAGTGATGAATATTTTTGAATTGAATATCAATCTCGGCGTAACGACTTTTCAAGCGTTTACCGGTTCGCAAATAAAACGGAACACCCGACCAACGCCAGTTATCAATATCGGCCTTGATTGCCACAAAGCTCTCAGTATTACTGGCTTCTGGATTTTCGCCTTCGTGATTGTAGGCAGGTACCTTTTTTCCATCCACTTCACCCGCACTGTATTGACCACGAACGGTGTTGTAGCGTGTGCGTTTGCCTTCAATCGCCCGTAATGATCGAAACACCTTTATTTTCTCGTGTTTTAACGCTTCAGGTGTTAAATGTGTGGGTGGTTCCATCGCGATCAATGCAACTAATTGAAGCAGGTGGTTTTGCACCATATCCCGCAGAGCGCCGACGTTATCATAGAAACTTTTGCGGTTACCTACACCGACCGACTCAGACACCGTAATTTGAACATGATCGATGTAGTTATGATTCCAAAGTGGCTCGAACATTAAGTTTGCAAAACGCAAAGCTAAGAGGTTTTGAACCGCACTTTTCCCCATATAATGATCAATACGATAAATATTATTCTCTTCAAAAATACTGGCAACTTTGTCATTGATATCAATCGATGACTTTAAGTTGTAACCAATCGGCTTCTCAATCACCAAACGAGATTGTTGATTCACCATTTTCGCGGCTTGTAACTGTTGGCAGATTGGTACGAACAAACCAGGAGGCGTAGCCAGATAATAAATGACACACCCTTTTTCTGCCGGGTCGCCAATGACTTGCTTTAACTGTTGGTAATCATCCTCTTTATTCGCATCTAAGGTCACAAAACTCAGTCGCTGCAAGAAACGCTCTGCCACCTCTGGCAATTCTTTTGGATCGGCCGTCGCGTTCTCACACAAACCTTCCATCGCTTCTGCACGAAACGTTTCATCAGAAAGCTGTGCCCGTGAGCACCCAATGATACGAAGGTCAGCCGCTAAAAGCTCTTTGCGCTCCAAATTAAACAATGCAGGCAAGAGCTTTCGATACGATAAGTCGCCATTACCGCCAAACAACACTAGGCGACAGGCTTTTTCATGAATTGAGAATGTCATTTGTAACTTTATTACATCTAAGTAGTGAAGTTGATAACCATTATACGTACTAAACGTATAATAACAACGTAAAAATCGTCATTTTTTATAAAAATAGCGCTTTGAGAGCCTTTGCATTAGTGATTCCTGTAATTTTATTACATTTATTTTGTAAAACTGGTACTTAGCTACAAATAAATGAAACATTCTTTCTTAATTTTGGTATAGTTCGTCTCATCAAAGAATACGAGAACGATTTATGAAGCTGATATCTCGCATCGAAGAAGCACTGCAAACCTTAAGCAAGTCGGAGAAAAAAGTCGCTCAAGAAGTGCTGGCCGATCCGCAAAAAGCCTACCAATCCAGTATAGCGGCCTTGGCTCGAGCAGCCGATGTCAGTGAGCCTACGGTCAATCGCTTTTGTCGCTCGATGGACTGCAAAGGGTTTCCAGATTTTAAGTTGCAACTAGCGCAAAGTCTGGCGACAGGAACACCTTATTTTACTGGGAATGTTTCGCTTAACGACAGCACAGAAGAATTCACCAACAAACTGTTTGACGCCACCATGATGTCTATCAGTGAAGCGCGAAAAATGGTTGATCCTAATGCCGTTAGTCGGGTCGTTGATGCTTTAGCCCAAGCCAAGCGAATCTTGTTCTATGGGCTTGGCAGTTCAGGAGCCGTCGCGCTCGATGCCGAAAATCGCTTTTTTCGACTCGGAACGCCAACCATCGCCTACGACGATGTGTTGAAACAACGTATGGCCGCAGCCGCCGCTCAAAATGGCGATGTTCTCGTGCTGTACTCTTATACGGGTAGAACCATTCCACTCATTGAAGCCGCTCAAATGGCAATACAATCGGGCGCTCTAGTTATTGGCATAACCAGTGCCGACTCACCTCTAGCGAATATATGTCATCTCGTTATTGAAGTTCCAGGCGATCAAGAAGACACCGATATCTACACGCCAATGACGTCGCGAATCATTCACTTAACCATTACCGACATTCTTGCTACCGGAGTCATGTTGAGACGGGGGCCGGTTTTTCAAGAACACCTCAAGCGAATCAAAGAAGCACTGCGAGAAACTCGACTTCCGAAAGAATAACAACGAATTTGCCTGCATCTTCGGCCGCTGCGAGCAGTGGCCTAGCCCTCTACCTCAAGTCGTCATCTAATTTGCATGAAACATTGCTAACCGAATAAAGCTCACTATTACCGCCGATCGGCGCCCTTATGAAGCGCATTTAACGCAATTCAGACTAACCAACACTCTCTAAAGAAGATAAAAATTCAAACAAATCTCGTTTTATTACATTTTATTATTCATTTTAGATCAATAATTGCGTATATTCAGACCTCTTTATTGTAATTTTACAACATAAGGACAGAATTATGGAAATTCGCGCGGCAATTAACGGGTATGGCCGTATCGGTCGCAACATAATGCGCGCATTGCTCGAAAACCCGGCCTACCAACACATCAATATCGTCGCTATTAACGACCTTGCACCTGCAGAAGTTAATGCACACCTCACCGAATTCGACTCGGTCCATGGTCGCCTTCCCTTCAGAGTGCATCATCAAGAAAACGCCTTAGAAATTGATGGTCGGCGTATACATTACTCGCAACACAGAGACTTTGAATCCTTGCCTTGGAAACAACTCAATGTCGACTTAGTATTCGAGTGTACTGGGGTCTTTACAGATCGCGCCGCAGCCGCAGGCCATCTAACCGCTGGTGCAAGCAAAGTGGTTATTTCAGCCCCAGCTAAAGATGCTGATCTAACCGTGGTCTTCGGCGTCAACCATCAGCAGCTAACGGCACAACACCAGATTATCTCCAATGCGAGTTGCACCACTAATTGCCTGGCCCCCATGGCTCAAGTTCTTAACCAACACATCGGCATAGAAAGAGGGTTAATGACCACGATTCACGCCTACACCGGCGATCAGCGACTCACCGACACTTATCACAGTGATTTGCGCCGTGCACGAGCCGCCGATTTGTCGATGATACCGACGAAAACCGGTGCGGCAGCCGCTGTTGGAAAAGTGCTGCCAGAGTTAAATGGTAAATTAGATGGGCTGGCTATTCGTGTACCAACAGCCAACGTTTCATTGGTTGACTTAACCGTCACCTTCGATCGTGAGACCAGTATTGATGAAATCAATCAATTGATGAAGAACGCCGCTTCTGGTGCTTATCAAAACATTATTGAATACAATGATCGCCCGTTAGTGTCTATCGACTTCAATCACAACCCTCATTCCTGTGTATTTGATGCGACGCAAACGCGTGTCGATGGCAACATGGCAAAGTTATTTGCTTGGTATGATAATGAGTGGGGATACTCAAATCGCATGCTTGACACGGCGAATGCCCTGTTTATGCAACACACAAGCTTGCAAAAAGCCAGCTAGCGGCTTTATCTGTTCAATAAAACCTGCTCCACTCAATACAGTGGAGCAACTTTATTTTATTTGTTGATTTTATTTGTTGGCCAGGCGACATTTTAGTAACCAGGCAACAATTTTGTATTTTAATGCGTTCTAACGTTTTTTTCTTTGATCGCTAATCGGTGACCGCTTAACTTTGCCCACTTATCTTTACTCGCCGCTTGTGCAAAATAGTTTAGTTAACTGCCGTTGTTTCATCAAAGCATCAGACACTTGCTGCGTCGTTACGTAGCCTAAAGAAACCAAACATTCTCCCATGACTCCCCCATGGCGGCGCTGTAGATCCAACGCGAAATCTAATTGCTGCTCGGTCAACTGAGTTTGAGAAAGCAAAATAACACCAATTCGAACTTGTCGATGAAGCGTTAAATCGTCACTCAGATTAATCATTATTTTTCTACTCCTATCGCTAATAATTAACATACTGCGATATCAAGCAATCAGGTTTAAGAGATAAAGCAAACTTACTTGGAGCCGTTTCCCACCACCTTTCCCATTCGGTCATACACTATGCGTTCAAGGATAAGTTTTGGCAAACTCAATAATTTCTAGTAAATTAATTTATTATTACTTTATGTTTTAATCACTCAATTAACAGCGTTTTGGTGAGCCGTATTGATGAATCTATTTAATAAACACGTTCGACGAGTTATTCGCTTTGGTAGTTACTTTGGCCTAGGTTTTGTTTTACTTGGTTGCTTTCCAACCATCACAAAGGTATTTCATACACCGTCTGTGGCTGGCCGAGTGCTCGATGTCAATACAATGCAACCAGCAATCAATGCCTCAGTTTTTTTTAGTGAACACCCCGACTATAAAACAACAACTAACCGAGAAGGTGAATTTTCTCTTGCCGCTTTATCCAGCACCGAAGCCGTCATTAAAATGCCCGCACACGCCTTAAAGCAATATCCTTTAACGGTGCAAAGCAACGACATTCAAGACCATTTCTTTGTTGCGTCGAGTTTACGGATGTACCGAATCGAAGAGCGAAACCTAGATTCTTTGTTCATCGATTCGCAACCGAATATTCCACCCACTAACCATCGTGTATTTTTATTATCAGACCATGATATTAACTCATCGTTTAACTCGCCTTCTGAGTTTGGAGGCTGTTCAATTGCCCTACTAAAAAATGCAAAGCGTTCTTTGTACGTCGCAAGAAAGCTTTTCAATCAATTACACAATCAATCAACAACGCTAACTCAAACGAATAATTCGCAAACTCTAGCGCTTTGGCTGCAAAACGCTTATCAACACGCCATTCTAAATTGGCAGATGATTGCCCAAGATTGTCCACGCACAACCGAAAACTTCCTCCAAAGAGATGCCATGATCGACTCGATTGAAAAGGAATCTCGCGAAGCTTTAAGTTATTTCAATAAAGCCTTGCTCTAGCGACAAAAGAATAACGATTACTGCACACCACATTGTTGATTTATGTCGCTCAGTAACTTTTTAACTTTTTTTGCTAAAAGAGGATTATTCGAGAAACAATAGCTTTCTTTAAAAGCCGCCTGCTGTGCTGGCGTTGACGTTTTAATCAGTGCGACATCAACAAGAAAAGCAAGATCGCCCGATAACGATGGTCGAAAAGCCATTAACCTAGAGTGCTGTTTTTTTGAAACCAGATACTTCACTAAACGAGTCCAATTTTCAAAACGCTTTTGTTGCTCCTTAGGAACTTGTTGTTGCACGTGGTGAATATTATCGTAGTATAAATAGCCACTCTCAGGCGTCATTTTGACCAACTCAGTCATCACCCATTGAACAGCGTCCGTCTCAGATAAACAGTCCAACAATTCTAGCGCCAATCGAGCAGACGATGCTCGAGAAGAACTGAAGTTAAAACGTACAAGTGATAAATTCATAACCTCACAATGCCGTTTAGTTGCCCGAGTTAAGGTGCGAGACAGTAATACATTGTCGAGCTGATGACATTGCTGCGCTAATCGCCGAGAGGTTTCAGGAATATTTAAACTCGCTCCCACATAATTGCTGTACAGCGCTAATTCAGTCATTGCATGAAGACTGAGCAATTCATGATAAGACGCCATTTCTTTGGGATAACGTCGCCAAATATCCCAGAATAAAGTCAACATATCCGTAAAATAGGGATCAACTCGACCTTCACAAATCTTTACCATGGCGTCATTCGGCAGCCTATCGGCATTCATTTCGAGCCGCCCGATTAAAGCATCAACCAACTCACTGTCGAACTCCATAAGAAAGGCAGGAGCGAATCGTTCGACCCTGAAAATTCGCTCCATGTCGTACAAAGCTTCGAGTGCTTGCATGCGCAAGCTCGGTTCCCACACTTGCGTTTGCCTCAAGCCTTTGGTCTTTCCTAACCGCTGGCCCTTACTCTCACTGTGTAATTTATTCGAGTCTTCGATACGCTGACTCGCGTCAACCGACGAAGACACAATAAGATTAACGCTGACAAAGAAAAACAAATACAGCTTTAATCGAAAGAGTGTGCTTAAACTATTAAGGGTGTTTTGGCGTATCTGAACCCAATGAACTTTAAGTTTTCTCCCAAAAGCGTCGAACGTTTGAGTGAACATGGTTGTTAATCCAATCAACTGCTTTAGTGCAGGAAAACTACAAACGAGGGAATTTATTCAAGAGGGTTGAATCTGCATAATAATTTCTGAAGTGGTCAAACAAAACCAGAGAGTAATGTTCGTCACTCTTTTAGATGGAGTGCTTAAGAATAAGAGCTCTAATTGATAGCATTATTTATTGAACTTCTATTTATTAAACTTCTATTTATTAAACTTCTATTTATTAAACTTCTATTTATTAAACTTCTATTTATTAAACTGTTTTTTTAAACTGTCTCTTACGGCGACTTTTAACAACCATTTAAAAATTGAACCATCTCTCGATAAGCACACCATTGGCTTAACGAGTGATGGTTATAGACTGATGATTATATTTGTTCAGGAGGAACGTAAACAAAACCGTCCATCAATACTCGTGCACTGCGACTCATACTGACTTTGGTAACGTTCCACTGTTCGTCGGCTTGTGTCGCTTCTGCACCAACTTTCAAGGTTCCTGAGGGATGCCCAAAAGTTACAAACTCGCGCTCTCCACCACCAGCGGCTAAATTAACGAGGGTGCCAGGAATAACCGCTGCGGTTGCGATGGCAACGGCGGCCGTGCCCATCATGGCGTGGTGCAATTTACCCATCGATAACGCTCGCACATTAAGATCAATGTCTTGGGCATGCACCTCTTTGCCGCTTGAAGAAACATAGTCTGCCGCCGGTGCGACAAATGCAACTTTAGGCGTATGTTGCCGAGTAGCAGCCTCATCAGGAGACTTGAGTAATCCCATCTGAACGCCGCCATAAGCACGAATAGTTTCAAATCGCTCAAGCGCCTTTGGGTCACCATTAATGGCTTCTTGTAACTCACATCCGTTGTAACCAAGCTCATCGGCATTTAGAAAAATAGTGGGAATACCGGCCGTTATAAATGTCGCGTTAAAACTTCCCACGCCGGGAACCTCTAATTGGTCGACTAGGTTGCCCGTTGGAAACAAGGCACTCTTCGCATCAGCAGGGTCCATAAAATCAACTTGAACTTCAGCCGCCGGAAACGTCACGCCATCTAACACAAAGTCTCCCGTTTCTTGCACGCCACCGTTACTCATTGGCACATGAGCCACAATGGTTTTTTCAATATTAGCTTGCCAAATTCTAACCTTAGCAATGCCATCTTGAGGTAGTCGATCATGGTCGACTAAACCACTGTTTATGGCAAACGCCCCAACAGCAGCGGTTAAATTTCCGCAATTTCCGCTCCAGTCTACAAATGCTTTGTCGATGGCTACTTGGCCAAACAAGTAGTCGACATCGTGGTCTGGCTGCTGGCTTTTCGATAGTATGACCGTTTTGCTGGTGCTTGACGTTGCACCGCCCATACCATCGGTGTGTTTACCGTAAGCGTCAGGACTTCCGATCACTCGAAGTAATAAAGCATCACGAGCGGGCCCTGGTTGCTGCGCGTCTGTCGGTAAATCCGACAATTTAAAAAATACACCTTTGCTGGTGCCTCCACGCATATAGGTGGCAGCCACTTTAATCTGAGGAGCAAAGCTCATTATTTTTCTCCTAGGGCGTAACCCTGCGTTACGCCACCATTGATTCAAACGTTAATGAGAGAGACTTGCCAACAAGCCTCTCTCAAACGCAACTTTTTAACGACGACGTTTTACTGATTTTCGGACTCTAAAAAGTCTTTCGCGAAACGTTGTAACACCCCGCCCGCGGCATAGATAGACACTTCTTCAGCGGTGTCTAATCGACATTTCACGGTGACTTCAAGTTGCTCTCCGCTTCGTCGATGAATAACCAATGTCAACTGTGCTCCGGGCGTCGGCTCACCTTTGACGTCGAAGGTTTCGGTGCCGTCGATTTGATAAGTATGCCGTGTATCACCACCGGTAAACTCCAGCGGTAAAACGCCCATGCCGATTAAGTTAGTACGATGAATTCGCTCGAAACCTTCCGCCACAATGGCTTCAACGCCAGCTAGGCGCACGCCTTTCGCAGCCCAATCTCGTGAAGAGCCTTGACCATAATCTGCACCAGCAATAATGATTAACGGTTGCTTACGCTCCATATAGGTTTCGATGGCTTCCCACATACGAGTCACTTGCCCTTCTGGCTCGATTCGCGCGAGTGAGCCTTGCTTCACTTCACCTTGTTCATCAACCACCATTTCATTAAACAGTTTCGGGTTAGCGAAGGTTGCTCGCTGTGCGGTTAAGTGATCGCCACGATGAGTGGCGTAAGAGTTAAAGTCTTCTTCTGGCAACCCCATTTTTGCCAAATACTCTCCCGCAGCACTGCTTGCCAAGATTGCATTGGAAGGCGAGAGATGGTCGGTCGTGATGTTATCACCAAGAACCGCCAACGGGCGCATGCCGGCTAATGTTCGCTCGCCAGCCAATGCTCCTTCCCAATACGGAGGACGTCGAATATAAGTACTCTGTGGACGCCAATCGTACAAAGGATTAACGTTGTCGCCATAATCGACCGACAAATCAAACATCGGCTCATAAACTTTACGGAATTGTTCTGGTTTCACATGCTCAGCAATGACCGCGTCAATTTCTTCATCCGTTGGCCATAAATCTTTCAATGTAATCGCCTGGCCTTGGCTATCATGCCCAAGCACATCTTTTTCGATATCAAAGCGAATCGTACCCGCAATGGCATAGGCGACAACCAACGGAGGCGACGCTAAAAAGGCTTGCTTGGCATAAGGATGAATCCGTCCATCAAAATTACGATTCCCCGATAGCACAGCGGTCGCGTATAGATCGCGTTCAACCACTTCGTTTTGAATTTCAGGATCCAGTGCTCCGCTCATTCCATTACACGTCGTACATGCGAAAGCGACAATCCCGAAGCCGAGTTTTTCTAACTCAGGTAACAAACCCGATTCTTCAAGATAAAGCTGCACGGCTTTTGATCCAGGCGCTAGAGACGTTTTGACCCAAGGTCGACGGGCCAGCCCCAATTGATTGGCTTTTTTGGCAAGTAGACCGGCAGCAATAACATTGCGAGGGTTTGAAGTATTTGTACAACTGGTGATCGCAGCGATGATACAAGCACCATCAGGCATATGGCCTTTCCAATGTTCATCATCCGGCATTTCGACAGCACCCGTGATGCCTTGGCTGGCCAGTTCAGCCGTTGCCACACGCCGATGTGGGTTAGAGGGCCCAGCGATATTTCGTCCAACCGATGAAATATCAAACGTCAGTACACGCTCGTATTCAGCGGCAGTCAAACTGTCGGCCCATAAGCCAGCGGTTTTAGCATACTGCTCAACCAAGGCGACTTGCTCATCATCACGCCCGGTTAGCTTCAAATAATCAATGGTATGTTGATCGATGTAAAACATAGCCGCGGTCGCACCGTATTCCGGCGTCATGTTTGAAATAGTCGCTCGATCGCCGAGCGTTAACGCCGCTGCACCTTCGCCAAAAAACTCGAGATAACTGGATACAACTCGCTCTTTACGCAAAAATTCGGTTAAGGCTAAAACAATATCGGTTGCGGTAATTCCCGGTTGCGGTTTACCGGTTAATTCAACACCAACGATGTCTGGAAGGCGCATATAAGAAGCACGGCCTAACATGACGCTTTCGGCTTCGAGACCGCCAACTCCAACAGCGATAACGCCCAAAGCGTCAACGTGAGGTGTATGTGAATCGGTTCCTACTAGCGTATCCGGAAACGCCACGCCGTCTCTAGCATGTATAACAGGAGACATTTTTTCTAAATTAATTTGATGCATAATGCCGTTACCCGGTTGGATAACATCGACATTTTTAAACGCCGTCTTGGTCCAGTTTATAAAATGAAAACGATCTTCATTTCGACGATCTTCAATGGCTCGGTTCTTCTCGAACGCATCTTTCTCGAAACCAGCATGTTCGACAGCCAATGAATGATCGACAATCAGCTGAGTTGGCACCACCGGATTAACTTTGGCCGGATCGCCACCTTTCGCAGCGATGGCGTCTCTTAAACCCGCCAAATCGACCAATGCAGTTTGACCTAAAATATCGTGACAAACCACCCGAGCTGGAAACCAAGGGAAATCGAGATCGCGCTTGCGCTCTATAATTTGCTTTAATGCCGCGGTAAGGTTTTCTGGCTCACATCGGCGAACCAAATTCTCTGCTAAAACCCGCGAGGTGTAAGGTAGCTTCTCGTAAGCTCCCGGTTGAATATCATTAACCGCTGCTGCAGTATCGAAATAATCAAGGTCTGTTCCTTGCAGTTTCTTACGGTAGTCGCTGTTCATAATTTGCCTTCGTTTAAGTTCATGAATTTAATTTTGATGCCAAGTTTTTTTCGGTGTATTGAATATGCCGCCGCATTAGAATTTCAGCCAGTTCAGCGTCTCGATTAGCAATTGCTTGAACAATATGTCGATGTTCATCAAATGCAGTGGTCACTCTTGGTCCTGCCATACCTAGCTGCACTCGATACATGCGAATAAGATGATAGAGACCATTGATAAGCAAGCTGATCAATTGCTTATTGTTACTGCCTAATATGATGCGGTAATGAAAATCGAGATCGCCGGCTTCTTGGTAATAGGTTTCTCCGGTTTTCACGGTATTGAAGTGGCTGTTTAACAAAGCTTGCAGTTCATGAATTTCACCTTCACTCATGTGTTCCGCTGCTTGACGAGCCGCCATACCCTCAAGTGCCTGACGCACCTGATACAACTCTTTGAGACCCTGTGCCGATAGCTCGACAACTTTTGCTCCAACGTTGGGCTTTCGCTCAACCAAATGACACGTCTCTAGTCGATTAATGGCTTCTCGGATCACCGCTCGACTGACTGAATAGCGCGAAGCCAAATCAGCCTCATTCAATTTACTTCCCGCAACAATGCCACCCTCGACAATGTCAGAACGTAATTGTTGAAAGGTTTTGTCCGACGAGGTAACCGCTTGTTCTGCTTCTGGAGACAAGTTTTCTTCCTAACCACCGAATATTGTCGACAATACTAGGCAAGTTACGGTTAATTTTCAATAAATTGCCGCAAAATTGTCGACAATACCAACATTGGTGATGCTAACTGACTCTTTTTTCTACCCTTTTCAATTAGCGGCTTGCTTTCCTTGGCGAAAGTTTTGCTGAAGCCAAACGTCCATTTGATTAATAATCTGCGTCTCATAAGGGCCGAGATTGTGTTTACCGTCGGGGAAACGTAGCTGCACCACATCGTGATTTTGCTCGGCGAGCTTGGCAGCGAACCGGTCAATGTCGGAGGCTGGAATACGAGGATCTTGATTACCGTGAATGATGAATAGAGGCTGGGTCAATTGTTGTGCCCAATAAATCACCGAACGCTCACGTAAGACCTTCTTGGGAAACTCGCGATACCCTGGAATCCACTTATCAAAGACATTAAGAATAAACCCTCCTCTTTGCCGAGCTGCGATCAGGTCAACCGGGGCGCTTTGCGCGACCACCGCTTTAAAACGAGCGTCACTCTTAGCGACCAAGTACGCCATCATTCCACCACGACTGATGCCCCAAAGGGCTACCTTAGTCGAGTCAGCCATGGGCACGTCTGGCAGTAGGTCGAGCAAAGCTGAAACATCTCGAACATCACGACCGCCAAATTCATCAAGCAACGGATTAGGATGAGGATTATCACGATTGCCATTGCCGCGGTACTGGCTCCCGACAACGACGTAACCTTTTGCGGCTAACGGAAACAACTTACCAAACAAGTAACGGCTCTTCACTGCGCCAATATCCGCATTGCCACCGTGATTGAAAACCACGACGGGCAGCGACGTTTGCTCAACCTTCAGGGGTACAATGTAAAACCCTTTTACTAAAATGTTATCAACAACATAGTCAAACCATTGGCATTCAAAATTATCACGCCAATAGTGATATCGTTTCTCTGCTTGCGCTAATTTTGTTGGATCGTCTCCGACGCTAGGCAAGGTTTTCATATGCTTTATATAGGTTGGAAGATCAGTAAAGATCCCATCAAAACAACTGGATGGATTGCGAATTTGAGAGGCAAGTCTATCCTCCTCTACCGATGAATTTTGCGCGGAAAACACGGCGGTACAACAACTCATTAGTACGATCAAATAAAGCGGAATCGCGTAGATATTTTTCATAAATCATTTCCTTGATTAAAAATTCTCAAGCGTATCAACGAAGACGTTCAACCGATAGGTTTAGACAGTGACGATTTCTTTGCAGTTTACAATGATTACCGTCAGTCTTTAATGTGCAATTTTCACTCAGCTGGTCCATAATCTCTTAAGGAGTTATTCACCACAAAGAGCTGCCTATGAAATCAACACTCAAATTCGTCACCATTTGGTGGGCCATATTTTGTTTAATTGGTTGCACCAGTATGCAGACGGTTTCAAACTCAGCTCCGCATCATGAAGTGGAATTTAAAGATCGGATTGTCGTTTATGAGCGCGGGGGACGAATAATTGATATGCAAGTGGTCTCTATCGACGAAACCAAAATTGTCGGCTCCTTGACCAATGCTCCCTTGCAAGCCGTCACGACCCTGTTAGCCGATGTCGAAAAAATTGAGATAGAATCTGTCGACGGTGGTAAAACTACCCTGGCGGTTGTTGGTGGGATCATTTTATTACCCTTTCTGATACTCGCTCTAATGATCGGAATTGCAGACAGTGTCGACTGAGAGCGCTGAGCTTTATCATGCCGATATCTGATGAAAAGACGCTCTTTTAATTAGGTTCGTTTTTAATAGAATTTCTTTCAACCCTATGACGCCAACCTCTTTTTTCTAGCGGACGTATATCATCAACGTTAGAAATGGTCGCTAGATAGTCGGATAGCAGTTTTAACTCGTCGTCGAGAGTGTTGCCTTCAAACGCCGACACTCTAACTAGGTTACCATAATGTCGCTCAAGCTTTCTTGGCGTATCGTCAATCATAATCATATCCTTGAGTTGATACCCATACTTTTTCAATTTATTCAGGTCTTTAATAAAGTACTCTTCATATCGAATAGCATCAAACCGCCTAACACAGCGCCTTCTTGACCAAACGAAATCGAGGGACTGCTCGGGCTTAAAAATTGCCTCAACGACTAATTGTGCGTAAGTTTCTCCAGAAGAAGTCCATACCCCAACGTTAAAGTGAGCGAAACAAAACCTTAAAAATGACTCTAAGTGAGGTCTCGGATGAACATAATAGTTGCCAACTTTGAATCCATCATCGTACTTAAGATTCTCTTCTGTTGCGTAAATTAATGTTTCATCCAAATCAAGTATGATTAATTTCTGACTATCCATCACTTTATAAAGATGCTCTCTGTACTTGTTTGATGAGAAAAATCACTCTAAGGTAGAGTCCTACTGACCAACATACAATGAATGACATTTGAGTATCAATCAACGATGAAAAAAACAGTTTCAACACTTCTCGCCATTTTTCTCTTACTGTTTCTATCCGCTAGTGGTTATACCGAGCAATTTGCTAAGCAACATACTGAACAAAAAAATGGCAAGTCTATTGCTCTAACACTGGATGACGCACCTCGATCGGCCAACGGCTACTTTGATGGTAAAACCCGCTCAGAAAAACTGATTTCAATGCTTCAGCAAAAAAACGTTCCGCAGGTCGCTTTTTTCGCAGTCACAAGTCGCTTAGATCAAGAAGGCTCAGAGCGCTTAATGCGCTATGCTAATGCCGGTCACATCATCGCCAATCATACCCATACTCATCCTGATTTTAATCAATTATCCCTTGCACAGTATCAAAGTGACTTTCTTACCGCTCATGAACAATTAAAAAACTACCCTAACTTTCGACCTTGGTTTCGATTTCCTTTTCTTCGCGAAGGGAATACTCTAGAAAAACGAGATGGTATGCGCAAATTGCTAAAAGATATGGCGTACAGCAACGCTTATATCACTCAGAATAACTATGATTGGTATTTAGAAAGTCTATTCCAGCATGCCGTTAAAAACCATGCGACTATCGATATGCAAGCACTTCGCGATTTGTACGTTGATATTATGATGCAAGGTATTCGTTATTACGATGAAATGGCGATACAGCACTTGCAACGATCGCCGAAACACATTCTTCTGTTGCACGAAATGGATATCACCGCTTTATTTCTCGGCGATTTAATCGACCAATTGCGCGCCGAAGGTTGGACCATCATTACTCCTGAAGAAGCACTCATGGATCCGATTGCTTCTTATAAAAGCTCGGCATTATTTAAATTTAACCCAGGGAGAATTGGTGAAATAGCCAAGAACTCAGGCCAGTCAAAAGGGTTATGGCATACTTCTTTAGAAGAAAGCTATTTAAAGCAGCAATTTAATGATCGTGTAATAAAAACTGTGAAAGAACTGTCTACCGCACAATAATTTAGTCGTCCGAATAGGCTCTCCCGAGCCTGTTTCTGACATAGCGACATTCGATAAAACGGCGTTAGCTAAAGCGTTTCTTGAAATGCTTAAAACTAATCCGTGTAGTCAGCAAAATATTTATGCAGTTTCGCAACTTTTTCGCCAACCACTAATTGGCAGTAGGGTTGTTGCTGATTTTGATTGTAATAATTGTCATGATAGGTTTCAGCTGGCCAGAAGGTTTGAAGCTTTTTAACTTGAGTAACAACTTTATCGGCATAGTGCGCTTGCGCGTCTTCGATCGCACTCTCAATCACAGCTAACTCGTCATCGCTTGTAGGTAATATAATTGAGCGATATTGGGTACCTCGATCATTCCCTTGACGATTCAGTGTAGTTGGGTCATGAACAATAAAGAAAATGTTTAGCAACTCCTTTAACGAAATAACAGACTCGTTATACTCGACTTTAACAACCTCAGCATGTCCGGTAGATTCTGCACAGACCTCACGATACTCTGGGTTTTCGGTATGCCCACCAGCATAACCCGACTTTACCAAAGAGACGCCTTTTACCCGTTGAAAAACAGCTTCTAAACACCAAAAACACCCACCGCCTAAAACAATCGAATTCATTGCTGATATCCTTTTTTATTTCGCGCTACCGTGTATTTTACTCTACCTTAGTTTCTCAGTAACTTAAACGAAAAAAGGCCTCATTGATTGAGACCTTTCTTATACAAATGGTTTATTTATTTTAAACGTGCGTGCTCAGAGAACACCGCTCATCTAAAACTGATAAACACCACTTACTGAAATTGATTCACCTAACAAATCATTGTCGTAATCGGTGTATTCTGCCCTTAGAGAAATATTATTATTGAAGAAATGAGAACCCATAATACTGATTTCTTCATCTCCAATGGTCGCACCCACTGACGAAAACTTGTTAAAAAAGTACTCAGAACTCAGTTCCCAGCTGTCATCAACGAGATCACTAGAATAGATGGTTCCCGTCACTGTTAAATATTCACCATTGGTTAGGGGCGTGAAATATTTAGACGATAAAGTTAAATTATCCATTTCATCGTCAACTTCAGCGGTAAAGCCAATGTACTTGTTGTTTCCCAAGTCATGATCATAGGTTGCCGTTAACAAAAAGTCAGCGGCGGCATCGGAGTCGAGTAAGGTAATCTTTGCGAGAAAGTTTGGTGCAAATAAATAACCAAGCCGTACTTGTGACGAGTCAAAAGCATCATTATCAATATGCTCGGCACCGACTAAAAAGCGACCAATAAACCAATCACCACCCAACCCATAAACATCGCTATTTGGCCCCGGCTGATTGACTTGACCTACAAAACCATACACGGTGCTCACGGTATTTAAGTAATCAAATTCTTTGAGCGGACCTTTGGTCGTTTTATTGTCAAAGTAGTAACGAGACCCCAGAGTAAAGAACTCTGCATCTGACTCAGTAAAATCAACGAATTCAGCATCGCTAAAAGACACATAGTCCTCAGCCATGACCGCCGAAGTAGCCAAAAATAAAGGCAGCGTCAAGGTTGCTTTCATTGCTCGGTTAATCTTTGAAAAACTTTTCACATAAACTCCTTAAAAATATTACTTTTTCTTGCAGACTAAAAATATTTACTCGCTTAAATTATTCAGAAATAGATGATAACGACTTAGAGTCCATATCACCATCAATCAGCGCGACCATCAATCAGCGCGACCATCAATCAGCGCGACCATCAATCTGCAGGGATTATAACAACAGTTAAGAAATTAGGTGTGAGCTGAGTAACATATTTACAAAACACAAAGTCTTGTTACAAATCGCGTTCAGCTCCAGGAAACATGAAGATAGTAGGTTCTAGAAACGTATCGACCAGCTTAGGGCTTCTTAGTAGGAAGCTCTGACTTTGTCTCATCCGCCGTTGCAGGGACTGCTTGTTCTTCGCCATCGTCTTCTTCTTCGACATCTTCACAGATATCATGTAATTGTTTTAGCTTTTCAGTGATCTTTTTATGCAACTCCGGCATTTCGCTTTCTGCAAGACTGAGTAAAATGGCCAATGCATCATCAACGGTCTCTACCGTATAAATTGCAAACATGCCTTGCTCGACGGCATTTAAGACTTCCTGCTTGAGCATTAAATGTTTTTGATTTGCCTTGGGAACAACAACGCCTTGGTGACCGTTTAAACCACGAGCGCGGCACAATTCGAAAAAGCCCTCAATCTTCTCATTCACACCGCCGATTGCCTGCACTTCACCAAACTGATTAATCGAACCAGTAACCGCCAAGGACTGTTGAATGGGGTGCTCAGTAATCGCTGAAATCAAAGCACAAAGTTCAGCCAGTGAGGCACTGTCGCCATCAATTAATCCGTAACTTTGCTCCATCACAATATTTGCAGACAAAGTCAAAGTGAACTCTCGAGCGTATCGATTTGCAAGATAGCCCGATAAAATTAACACGCCTTTCGAGTGAATAGAAAGGCCAAGGTCACTCTCTCGTTCAATATCGACAATGCCTTTATTTCCGGGAAAAACCGTTGCAGTGATTCGCGCAGGCGTACCAAAATCCGTTGAGCCAATTTCCCAAACGGTGAGACCATTAATACTGCCCACCACGTTTCCACTGGTGTGAATAATAATTTGTCCTTCAAGCACCTCTTGCAACATTTCGCTTCTAATTCGAGAATGCCGAAACTCTCTTTGTCTTAACGCTTCTAGAACATGCTGTTCGGTTATTTTTGGGTCATCTTGTTCAAACCTCAAAACATCAGCTTCGCCCAACAATTCAAATACTTCGCCGAAGCGGGTACTGAGTTGATGTTGGTGACCACTGAGTCGGCAACTAAATTTAACCAGTTCTATAAACCCTTTTAAAGTAACCTCGGCAAATCCTTCTGATTCACTGTGAGTTTTAACTAGCTGCGCCATATGCAACAGACTTTCTGTTGACTTATCGAGATGTTCATCAAAATCGACCAGCACTCGAAACAGTTCGCTAAACTCAGGATCATTGTCTTGCAGTAAATAATAATACTGACGACTACCAACCAAAATTATTTTAATATCTAATGGAACACCATGCGGGCTAAGACCAATGGTCACTGCCGTTTGCCCCTCCATCATTGGCGGATCAAATTTCAATTCTTGAGTCAACAATGCCTGTTTTAATTGCCCCCAGATATAAGGGTCTTCAAATATTTTTTCTGCTTCTAACACTAAGTAGCCACCGTTCGCTCGGTGCAACGCTCCCGAACGTATATACTGATAGCTCGTCGTAATCGCTCCACCTTCATTCCAATATTCAACACGTCCAAATAAATTGCTGAAGGTTGGATGCGCTTCGTAAACAACCGGTGCGCCAAGCGCTGGATTATTGCTGACCAAAAGATTGGGGACAAAAGTCTGTTGCAGTAATTCTCTAAGGCCTTGATCATTTTTTAATTCAGGTGACTCAATCAAGTTAAAATTCTCTAAAATTATTTTAACTAAATGCCCTAAGAGTTCTTTGAAGTAAATTTGGGTTCCGGTGATACCTCGGTACTTTTCTTGCAACTCCGATACGACTGGTGCGCTGGCTGAGTGAATGGTAGCGGAGTTCAGCTCTTGCATTGCTTCGTAACTCTCGCGCTTCCACTGCGGCATTTCTAACAAGGCTTCGGTTAATTTATCTTCGAGCAAATCGATCGCTTGATTGATCGCATCGCGTTGTTCAGGAGGCAAGTTAGTAAAAGTAATATCGTCAATTGGCTTCCCATCAATAATCGGCGAAAATGAAATATTGGATGCGTCTTGATATAACGCAAAACCTTGTTGATTGGCTTCTTTTTCAACCTGCTCAATGGCCGACTCAAATCGCGAATTAAAACGCTTATCAATGGCTTGTTTTTTCCGTTGGTAACTCGGATTTTCGAATGCCGCTGGAATGGTCACCAATAAACGTCCAACCATTTTTTGACAATCACTCACCAATTTTTTTCCGAAACTGGTGGGTAACTGCATAACCCAGGGTTCTCGACTTTCATCAAAATTGTTAACGTAAATCCAATCAGGTTGAGCTTTTTGTAATTGAGCCTTGGCTTCGATGTGTCTCATCACCATCGAGATACGCCCAGTGCCACTGTCGCCCATAACAAATAGGTTATACCCGCGACGTTTGGCTTCTAAACCGAAGGCAAGCGCATGTTTTGCTCGACTTTGCCCAAGAAACTCAACGTTTGCTTCGAGATCGGCTAATGACTTAAACGGAAGCTCTGAGGCATTGATGGCAGTGGTTAAATTTTCAACACTTAGTGGCAATTGGCTCATTCTTTATCGCTTTATCTGCTCTGTTTTGGGAAACGTACTATCAATTGATTGATTCGTGGCATTTAACAGACACTTTCGTTGTGTCTTAAAAGGATTATGACGTGCAGCCCATTTCTGGTCAAAGTTTAAATCGGGTCAAAGATTATAACGGATCAAAGTTTATATCGGCTTAAAAACTCATAAAGACGACTCAACTTGACCACTAATACGTTCTCGATAAGCCTCAAGCAGGCGCTCACTGTCTTGAAAAAGACCTGATTGCTCAGAGGAAAAATATTCTGCAACTTGCTTGAAGACATTAATGAGCGCATCACGATCGTTCGATTTAAGCCAAGCCACACCTTGCCGAGCGCAAGCGTCAAAATCAGCAAAAGCACCACAGGTATTTTGAGCATTGAGTAAAATGTCGACATAGAGTTCAGGGTTTTGATTGAATAAACGTGCCGTTAGCGCTAGCTCCATGCGGTAGATTGGTGAACTGCAGCGCAGCAACTCACTTAAATCGGTGCCGCTCGTCTGTAACTGCCAGCCCAATATAAAGACCACAAAATGGCGTACGCCTTGGATCTGACTCATTAACTCGTCGTGATGTTTTGCTCCGATGCTCTGTATATCGCACCCCCACAGCTTGAATTGTGCGATCATCCATTGAGCCGCTTCGATTTGCCGTCCTTCGCTAACAAGAATGAGTTGTCTGGCAATTTGCGTGGCGCCAGGACCAAACATCGGATGAAGACCGACCACAGGACCAGAGTGCGCTTTGAGCATAGAACTCAAGGGGCTGTTTTTGACCGAGGTTAAATCGGCCAGAATGCAATTCGGTTTTAGCGCAGTTAATTGCTCAATCACCGGCAAAGTCACATTAATGGGCACAGCAACGATCACTAAGTCTGCCTGCGCAAGCACCGCGGACTCTGAGTGCCACTCATTTTTATCGAGCGATGTTACCTGATGCCCACTGCGCTCAAAAAGCTTAGCGAACAATGAGCCTAATTGCCCTTTACCACCGATGATCACTATGTCTTTCGGCTGAAGACTGGCGCAAGGAAACGCTTTACTCGCCTGACGTTCATAAGAATCGCGCATTATCCGCTGAAAAATATCGACCACAAGCTGAGCATTTAACCCTTTCTTAGCCGCTAACTCATCGAGTCGAGAATAAATTAGCGCTTCCCGTTTAGGTACGCGCAACGCTTCCCCATTGGCAGCTTTATGGGCAACCAGTTGTTCAACCAAAGATTGACGACGGGCGAGTACTTCTAATAGCGCTTCATCACAATCATCTATTTGCGATCGAATATCAGCAATCAAGTCTGAGTGAGGCATCTTTAGCAGCTTAAATCATTGATAAAGAAGCTACTATACCCTTTGGGCCAGCTGTTGATAACTTTCTTCGAGTAATTCTTCCGTCGTTTCCCAGTTGATACACGCATCAGTAATCGAAACGCCGTAAGTCAAATCATCGAGCGTGCCTGCAACTTTCTGGTTACCCTCATTGAGATGACTTTCTAACATCAACCCGAGTATCGACCGGTTGCCCTGCTTAATCTGATTGATCACATTACGATACACCAGCGGTTGCAAACGATAGTCCTTTTGTGAATTACCATGACTGCAATCCACCACAAAGCGCGGCGTTATTCCGTCATTCTTCAAACGCTGCTCAAGCATCGCAATATGAACGGAATCATAATTGGGATGTTTTCCGCCACGCAAAATAATATGGCTGTGGCGATTGCCACGAGTGGTGATTAGGGATACTTCACCTTGCTGATTAATACCAATAAAACGGTGCGCAGATATCGCTGACTGCATCGCATTGATAGCGACTTCAATATTGCCGTCTGTTCCATTTTTAAAACCAACCGGCATCGATAAGCCCGATGCAATTTCTCGATGAGTTTGCGACTCGGTTGTACGCGCACCGATTGCCGCCCAACTGAACAATTCCGCCACATATTGCGGAGTGATGGGATCGAGAACTTCCGTTCCCGCTGGCAGCCCGAGATCGGCAATCCATGTGAGTAACGAGCGGGCTTTTCTCAACCCGGTTTCAACGTCGAAGGTATCGTTGAGATGAGGATCGTTAATCAAACCTTTCCATCCAACGGTGGTTCGCGGCTTTTCAAAATAAACCCGCATTACAATGAGCATTCGATCAGCGTATCGATCATGCAGCACCTTTAGCCGTCGCGCATACTCTTTTGCGGCATCAATATCATGTATCGAACAAGGACCGGCGACCACAATCACCCGATCATCTTTTCCTTCGAGTATTTGGCCAATTTGCTCTCGATAATAGAGTACGGTTTCGCGACCTTGATCCGATAAGGGTATCTCCGCTTTCAATTGATCCGGTGAAGTGATCACGGTTTCTTGTTCAATATTGACGTTATTCAGTCGCTTAGACATGGATTACCTCGGCTGTATAAAAGAAAAGGCCGCGTAAATTACGCGAAATAGTAACTAAAATAATACGCCACCATTGATTCAGGAAGAATCATTGGGGATGCAGATAGATTGTGGCGTATATTATTCATAAAAGAATGACTAGCTCTACTAACGGGGCGTTTAACTGTTCATCGCTCAACTGTGCATCAATTTGCTAACTGTGCATCAATTTGCTAACTGTGCATCAATTTGCTAACTGTGCATCAATTTGCAGCATACCGTTAAGTTTAAGTTGATTCTAAACTAGCAGATGTGGCGCGCTAGAGTAAATACGATTTAGTTATCAAATCAAAATTGATGCACTCACCTACTAACTTCGAATCGCTCTGGAACTCGCGATTAAATAGTTAATATTCGTCTAGATCATCCTGTTCTGCTTCAGAATCATCGAGAAGCTGGTTAAATAGCGCGATGGCTTTATGTTCCGCATCTTGCTCTTCAAGCAAATACTGTTTGAAATCTAGATCGATCGGAAGTAACTGGGCAAGTTGATGAACTACGTACTCACAACTATCGAGAGCAACTTCGTTGGTGTCGATATCAACTTCGGGCAGTTTTGCTAACTTGGTCACCAGCTCACGCAGCGCAGCCACAGAATCGGGTAACAGATGATCGCGAACGGAGGGTAAAATTTGCAGATGTTCTGAAACGATTAAGCGATCCGCTTGCACTTGATGCTCTAAAATACAGACTCGTTCTCCGCCGCGCACTTTGATCGTCAACACACCGTCATCACGTTTATCAAAGTCAACAATATGAGCAAAGGTTCCTATTGCTTCAAACTCTGCCGGAGAGCCAACTTCTCGTCCTGCGGTCATCCGTGAAATCACAAAAGGGATCTGCTCACTCATGCAGCGGCTGACTAAGTCTAAGTAGCGAGGTTCAAAAATAACGAGCTGCATAACGGCACCCGGAAAGAGCACCGTTTTAAGTGGAAAAATACCTCGTCGTTTAGAGCTCATCAAAATTCCCTCTGAGTCGCTTAGCGTCATTCTGCTTTTCGTTAACTAAGACCGCACGATCGTTTCAATTTTCTAACGAATCACTTAACTAGCTTTTAAGACCTTTGCCAGTGTTTAATAAATAAAGTGAAAATGAAAATAACGCCACAATGAATAACCCAATAATACTAAAAGCGGTCACTAAAGAAATATCCGAGTATCCCAAAAAGCCATATCGAAAAGCATTAACCATATACAAAATGGGATTCGCCATAGATACTTTTTGCCAAAAATCTGGCAACAGAGTGATAGTATAGAACACTCCACCTAAATAGGTTAGAGGCGTTAAAATGAACGTAGGCACAATCGAAATGTCGTCGAACTTTTTCGCAAATACGGCATTAATGAATCCACCCAATGCAAATAAGATCGAGGTCAATAAAATAACAATAAATACGACCAGCCAATTATGAATTTGTAAGTCGACAAAGAATAAACTAATACCAGTAACGATGGCTCCGGTAATCAGGCCTCGACTGACTCCACCACCAATGTAGCCCAGCAATATGTAAATATTCGGAACCGGAGCCACCAGCAGTTCTTCTATATGGCGCTGAAATTTCGCACTAAAAAACGACGACACAACATTAGAATAAGAGTTTGTAATCACCGACATCATTATGATTCCCGGCGTAATGTAAGCCATGTATGATACGCCACCCATTTCACCGACGCGAGAACCGATCAAGTTGCCAAAGATCACAAAGTATAGTGACATGGTAATGGCAGGTGGTAACAATGTTTGAATCCAAATTCGAAAATAACGAGTGATTTCTTTGGTCAAAATGCTTTGCAGTGCGACTAAATTTTGTTGCATCATTATTTATCCTCCTGCTTGTTTTCAACGATTCGAACAAACAGTTCTTCAAGACGATTTGATTTATTGCGCATGCTCAGCACTTTGATACCTAAATCATTCAACTTCAAAAATAATGTATTCACATTCTTACTACGCATAACATCAACTTCGAGTGTATTGTCATCTAACTTTCTAATTTCAATGTCATCGACCGTTGGCATTGCGCCCTGATAGGATTCAATATCGAGAACGAAGGTTTCCATATCCAACTTAGATAGCAGATCTTTCTTGCTGGTATTTTCGATAATTTTCCCTTGATCAATAATCGCTATATTACGACACAAGCTTTCTGCTTCTTCTAAATAATGCGTGGTTAAAACAATGGTGGTACCTTGACTGTTTAACTCGGTAAGAAAGTCCCACATCGATCGCCTTAGCTCAATATCGACCCCAGCCGTTGGCTCATCTAATATCAACAACTTTGGCTTATGCATGAGCGCTCGAGCAATCATCAATCGCCGCTTCATACCACCAGAAAGATTTCGAGAAGGCTGATCTCTTTTATCCCACAGTCCCAATTGCGTTAGAACTTCTTGCGCGCGCTGCATGGCGGGCTTTCGCGGAATGCCATAGTAACCGGCTTGATTCACCACAATTTGCAAGGGGGTTTCAAACTGCGAAAAGTTGAACTCTTGAGGCACGAGGCCCAAGCACTTTTTGGCCTCGTACAACTCCGTGTCCATATCATGACCAAAAACACTGACTTTCCCGCTGGATTTATTCACCAACGAACTAATAATTCCAATGGTGGTCGACTTACCAGCGCCATTGGGGCCAAGTAAGGCGAAAAAATCACCCGTTTGTACCTGTAAGTCAATCGACTTAAGTGCTTCAAAGCCATTCGCATAAGTCTTTTGCAGCTTACTAATGCTCAGTGCTGTATCGGTCATATTGTTCTCATTACCTTCTTTAACCGTCTAAAAATTAGATTGATAGACTCAAACTGTCCTAAAACCCGCCTCTTGATTCTGAGATCAGGCAACTTGTGTAAAGTTACGCTTATCATTAGCGCTTAGATTCGTTATATTAAAGTCGGAGATTATAACAGAGATATATGATGGATATCGAAAAGCTCGCAGCGGACAATAATAAAAAGAAGTCTGCGCTTGTCCTAGTCGGGAGCCTAGGGTTTATTCCATCAGCATACAGTCAAGAAACCTTGGATTACCAAAATTCTGGCTACTTATTGCTGATACTTATTTTGCTGGCCATGCTTACCCTGGCGTTCGCTTGGTTTCGCCATCGCTCACACCAACGTTCACTCAAACAGTTAGAACAATCACAAGAGCAGCTGCACTGGGCACTTTGGGGCAGCGGCGATGGGCTCTGGGACTGGGATATTCAAAGCGGCACCGTTAACCGCAGAGGCATTCCAGAAATGTTGGGGTACACGCCTGATGAATTTCAGAATACCACGGCTCAACTCATTCAATTGATGCACCCAGAAGACACAGACAAGGTTAATTTAGAAGTTGAACGGCACCTTGCAGGATCAACCAGTCATTTCGAAGCCGAGTACCGAGCATTGTCAAAAGATGGCTCTTGGCGCTGGATCCTAGATAAAGGCAAAGTCGTTGCGCGCGACCAGCAGGGCAAACCCATCAGAGCGGCCGGCACACAAACCGATATTACAGAGCGTAAACGTGCCGAAGAAGAACTGCGACTCGCCGCTGAAGTTATTCAAAGCATGAATGAAGTGGTCGTCTTAACCGATCCGACATCGAATATTCGCCTAGTGAATCACGCCTTTATTCGTTTGATGGGCCAGACAGAACACAAGGTATTAAACCGCCCACTTCATCGCTTTTTTTCCGCTCGCCACGGCAAACCTTTTTATCAAGAGTTAATGAGCAAGTTAAAGAAACAGCGGTACTGGTCTGGCGAACTTTGGCAACGTACTGCCAGTGAACAAGAAATTTTAACTCGTGTCGAAATCAAGCAGATAGAACAGTTTTCTGACGACCATCAATATTATGTGGTCATTTTTTCTGATATTACTGAACAGAAAAGAGCCGAAGACAAACTCATTTATTTAGCCAATTATGACACCTTAACCGGACTGCCAAATCGAGCATTGTTTCACCAACGACTGACCGATGCGATTCAGGACAACGCAGAAACCGGATTTAGTTTAGTTAATGTCGATGTTGATCATTTCAAACATATTAATGATTCGCTCGGCCATCGCATTGGTGATCAACTGTTACAGAGAGTCGCTTTAATATTGAAGCAGAACATGCCCACCAGTAACGGGACCGTCGCTCGACTAGGTGGCGATGAGTTCACTTTACTGATGCCCGGCTTTCGCGATAAGCGCCAGTTAAAACACTTTGCTAGAGCTTTACTTGAAAGCTTTCAACATCCTATTTACATTGAACAGCATGAAATTACCATCAGTCCAAGTATCGGTATTAGCCGATACCCCAACGATGGTACCGACACCATTACTCTGTTAAAAAATACTGAGAGTGCATTGCACTTTGCCAAAAGCAACGGTCGCAGTAATTTTCAGTTTTATAATGAAGATATCCAAACAAAAACGTTGCGCAAACTCACCGTAGGCAACCATCTTCGTAAAGCGCTCGATCGCAACGAACTGGAACTTGTTTATCAACCGAAGCTGAATATTAACAAAAATACTATTATCGGAATGGAAGCATTACTTCGTTGGCACAATACGGCAATTGGAGCCATTGAGCCCGATGAATTTATCGCCATTGCCGAAGAAACGGGCCAAGTGAATGAAATCGGAAATTGGGTACTTGAAGAAGCTTGCGCTCAAGCGCGAATGTGGCAACTTAGAAACTATAATCTGCCAGTATCGGTAAATATTTCTGCGAGACAATTTCAACAACAAAGCCTGTATAAAACGGTGGCCAATGTATTGGCAAAAAACCAACTTCCACCAGAATTACTTGAATTAGAGATCACCGAAACCATGTTATTGGACGATCCTGACTCAGCGATCACAACGTTAAACCAACTAAAAGAAATGGGTGTAAGAATTGCGGTTGATGATTTTGGAACGGGCTATTCAAGTTTAAGCTATCTTAAAAAACTTCCCATCAATACTCTAAAAATTGATAAAACATTCATTCAGGATCTCGACACAGACACCGACGATGCTGCGATTGCTAATGCGATCATATCACTCGCTAAAAACTTGAATTTAGCGGTGATTGCTGAAGGGGTCGAGACCCACCAACAACTGGAGTTTTTAAAGCAAGCTGGCTGCCATGAAATTCAAGGTTTTCTGATCAGCCCTCCAATGACCGCTCAAGCCAGCACCCTGTTTATCGACGACTTAACGCGCCGATAAGCGCCCTCCGGTTAAAAAGGAACGGCACTTTCTCGAAGTAGAATCGCGAGAAAGTGCTCAGCCTTAAATCGTTAATCGCGTCTAACTTGTCTGCAGCGCAAACAGCGCTAACAACTCGATTACTTTTGGCAATTCACAATCACGCGACCGAATCGCTTTCTATCTAAAATTTCTGAAAATACTGGCGATACGTTCGACAGCGCAACTTCATCAGTAATAATGTCCGATAAGGCATTGGGCAACCATTCTTGACCTAAACGTTTCCAAATATCTCGACGCAATGGCATTGGGCAATTGGTAGAACTGACACCCAGCAATGAAACACCTCTGAGTATAAACGGGAATACCGTACTATCGAGTTCATGGCTACTGGCCAATCCAATCGAAGCAACATTGCCCCATAAATTAGTGTGCGCTAATAGCTTAGCCAGTAGCTCTCCCCCGACGTTATCAATGACTCCGCCAAACCGTCCTTTCTCTAATGGTTTTGCCCCCAATTCAAGCGCGTCAACTGAGCAGACTTGGCTCGCACCTAATTGCGTTAGAAAATCATAGTGCTCAGGACGTCCAGAGACCGCAATCACCTCATACCCTTGTGAAGCTAAAATATTCACGGCAATACTGCCGACACCTCCTGAAGCACCAGTCACCACGATAGGTCCTTTATCAATGGTTTGATCATTCACTTGCATTCGATGCAGTGCTAAGGCGGCAGTGAAACCTGCGGTACCCAAAGTCATAGCCAACCGAGCGTCGAGCCCATCCGGCATTGGCATGACAAAATCACTGGAGACCCTCGCCATCGCCGCGAGACCGCCATCGAACTGCTCTCCGAGTCCACAACCATTCACCACGACTTTTTGGCCTGGCTTAAAGTCTGAAGACTCACTACTCACTACTTCACCGGCCAAATCGATACCCGCGTTTAGTGGGAATTGTTTCATGATTTTTCCGCGCCCTGTGGCCGCCAGAGCATCTTTGTAATTTATGCCAGAAAACTCGACTTTTATGACCACATCGCCGGCCGTCAGTTGATCAACTTCCATGGTCGTTAATTGGTGAGAGACCTCTCCTGATTCATTACTTACTCGACACGCTAAGAACGACATCGCTGCCTCCTCTTCATTATTAAGTTCGCGCATTTCAACCGCTAAAAGTCGGAAGAAAACGCCTAACAATATCGATTAACCGCTCGCATTTTCGATAGCCCAGCGGCCTATCGCAATGCAACATAACTGTCTCAATACTACCATGTGCCGCTCGAAGCACAATGCCACTTAGGTGGCATAACTAAACTCGACTAAACGAAAAGTTAAGTTAATGCGCCCCCGTTGCAGTCGTTTTTGTTTTGGAACCTGATGTTGCCACCATTGTTGAAACTCTCCTTGCATGATGATCAAACTGCCATGACCGAGCTCAATTCTGTGCTTTTCTTTTGGCTGTTGAATTAATCGGTAGTCAAAATAGCGAGGCTGCCCTAACGAAATGGAACAAATCACAGGCTCCGCACCGAGCTCTTTCTCATTGTCACTGTGCCAGCCCATTGAGTCATCTCCATTACGATAAAAGTTTGCTAGCACGCTGTTTAACTTTATCTCGAACTGCTGCTCCAAGCGCTGTTTTAACTGCAAAAGACGTGGATGCCAAGGCAACGGCTTATGAAGTGCTCCTGAGTATCGATAATTTGCGCCAGCGTCGCCATACCAAGCAACAAGTCTCGGAGTTAGCACACGTCTACCGTAAACATTTAATTCCGGCTGCGACCATTGCAATTGCTCCGAAAACTCTTTAAACAACTCATTGGCTTCAGAATCAGCTATCCAATTAGGGAAACAATCCAATTGTCCTCGCTGCTGTTCGAGCCGAACCATACTCAAGTAGCTTTCTGAAAATAAGTCCAACTTGTCTCCTTAATACAATGAGTGACTAACCGCGTTCGCGAAAAAATGCTTTATAGCCGTGTAACTTAACCTTCGAGTCGCCATTTCCGTCGCATTTTCTGTCTAAACGCATGTTCTGTCTAAACGTAAGCTCTGTCTAATCGCATGTTCTAATAGACGCAAATATTAACGTAACTCTGTAACAAAAATTAAATACGCAAGTCCAATACAAAGACTTAACACGTAAAACAGGGTAACGTAACGGATTAACCTTTATTTCACCCATATAATTTAAATCTCTCAGAAAATAGGCACAACTATGCAAGCACTCTTCAAAACATTCATTATACTGTTTGCGCTCACCTTGAGCTTTAGCATGACCGCCGCTGACCGCACCGCAAAAGACTTCACTTTGCCAACGCTCGATGGTGCAACCATCACTTTATCAGAATACAAAGACCAAGCCGTGGTTTTGGTGTTTTGGGCGACTTGGTGCCCCTACTGCAAAAAATTACTTCCTGGCATCGAACGTTTGCACCAAACCTATGGTGAAAAAGGTCTGAAGGTCATCGCCATCAATGTTATGGAGGATGGCGATCCTGCCGCTTACATCAAGCAACACAACTACAGTTTCAGCGTTGCATTAAAAGGCGACTCAATCATGAATAATTTTATGGTACCTGCGACACCGACCATCGCAATACTGAGCAAAAACAATCAATGGCACGATCACTTGAATCTGTCGGATCCCAATAGCCTTAAACTTGAAAACTCAATCCGCACGGCCATGGGCTTAGATAAGCTCGAAAAGTCTGAAGATTAACCTATGATGCCAGAACTTGGTTAATGAATTATCGAAAACCAGTGAAATACAGGACTGACCTCTAATCTGACCGTTAAATGCGCTAGCGGTTACGCTAGCGCACCCACTGATAGAAATCCCTCTAAAAAGACCAGCAAAATCAGCGTGTTCAGCGCCAAAAAGACGCGTAAAAAAGCATCAAACAGCTCCGATTTGTTGGCGATGCGAAATATTACCGACAAAAATACAGCCCATACATAAAATTCAATCTTCGTCAATCTTGTATAGCCCTGTCGATGCAAGGTATAAAGAGTGGTTTGGGGCAAAGCCGTGATGCATAACAGACACGGCCATTAAAGAATAAAAGCAATTTTTCGGGAGAAAAATATCAATGACCACATCACACAAAGAAGACGAGGTGATGGCACACGCGGGTAGCGCGACCGCTCATCAAGAGCGAGCGCCTGGAGTGCCAGATGGCGAATTTTTAGGGCATCCAAAAGGCTTATGGATGTTGTTCTCAGCTGAGTTCTGGGAACGCTTTATGTACTATGGGATGCGCGCAATATTAGCACCCTATGTTGCGATGACCTTTTTCGAACACTTGGGCAGCGGAGCCGACGCTGAGGCGAGCTTAACTTACGGTGGTTACACCTCAATGGTGTACATGACCGGTATTTTAGGTGGCTACGTTGCAGACAAAATTCTCGGATATCAGCGTTCAATAATGCTGGGTGGCGCACTAATGGCCGCAGGTATGTTTATGTTGCTGACCCCTGACCTTACCTTTTTCCTCCTAGGTCTTGCGGTACTGGTTGTCGGTAATGGTTTATTCAAGCCTAACATCTCAGTCATGGTCGGAAAACTTTACTCAGAGAAAGATCCTCGACGTGACTCTGGCTTCACCATTTTCTACATGGGTATCAATGCAGGTGCACTAGTCGCGCCAATTATTTGCGGTACGATTGTTGGTGCCATTTACGGTTACAAATGGGGTTTCTTCACTGCTGGTATCGGTATGGTTTTCGGCTTAATGGTATTCCAACTTCTCAAGCATTGGTTAGGCGAAGTGGGCAAAAAACCAAAAGATCGCAATGCAACCAAATCGCTATTCCAAGTCATATTCGGCGCAATCGTACTGATAGCACCTGTTTATGTACTATTGAGTCGCAGCGAAATTCTTGGCGCTATTCTTAGCGTTATGATGTTGGGTCTTGCTGGATATTTTGTCTACTCGGGTATACGCAGTGGCAGCAAAGAGCAGCTTCACCGCTACATTGCTATGCTGATTTTATTCGTTGCCAATATGTGTTTCTGGGCGCTTTTCGAGCAAGCAGGTTCGTCATTAAACTTTTTCGCACGTGATTACGTTGATATGCCGGGTGGCATCGATTTCACCATCTTCCAGTCAGCCAACCCAGTGTTCATATTATTGTTAGCGCCAATCTTCGCGATTCTGTGGCCGAAACTTGAAAAGTGGAATATGAACCCTTCGATTCCTCGTAAGTTTGCCTTTGGTTTGTTGGGTGTGGGTGTTGGTTTTTATGCATTGGTATTTGCCATCGACTTTATGCAAAGTGAAGGCGGACGCGTGCCTTGGGAAATGTTAGCACTTTGCTACCTTATTCATACTATGGGTGAGCTTTGTTTGTCGCCAATCGGACTCTCAATGGTGACCAAGCTGGCGCGTCCAAAAGAAGTCGGCCTAGCCATGGGCGGCTGGTTCTTGTCGATTGCTACGGCGAACTATATCGCTGGCCGTATCGCTGCTATCGCGGCAGGTGGCGGCGGCGATGCCCATGCTGAGGCAGGCTCAATCGAAGGCTACTACGCTGTATTCGAGCAGTTATTCTGGGGCGGACTAATCGTCGCAGTATTCTTCTTCTTGGTTGCTCCCTTTATCAATAAGTTGATGCACGGCGTTAAGTAACGAACTAAAACAAACCCGGCAACCGCCGGGTTTGTTTTATCCATTAAATAAAAAGCAGTAAAAAGCGATTTAGAATAAAAGAGCACTACCATGAAGCTGTTAAAAGTTCCACACACTCTCGTTTTACTTTTTTTAATGATGATCTTTGCCTATGGCTTAACCTGGATCTTACCGGCCGGTAAATTTGATACGGTTGATTCGGGCGGGCACCAAGTTATTGTGCCTGGCAGCTATAAAACCATTGAGAATGCAGAAAATCTCGCACCATGGGAATTATTCACCGTCATTCCAAAAGCTTTAGGTGAAGCTTCAGGCATTATATTTTTCTTATTCATTATTGGTGGTTCGATTGCGGTATTGCGCTCCACCGGTGCCATTGATGCAATGTTAGGCAAAGTATTAAAACGCTTCTCTCACCGCCCAGCTTTGTTGCTGTTTATGAGTATGAGCGCATTTATGATTGGCTCGACCAGCATCGGTATGGCCGAAGAATATATTCCGTTAGTACTGATACTTATTTCGTTATGTGTCGCGCTTAAAATGGACACCGTATCCGCCGTTGGTTCGATGGTGATTGGGTATGGCATTGGTTATGGAACAGCGGTACTGAATCCTTTTACAGTAGTCGTAGCGCAAGGGGTGGCGAATGTTCCTCCAACTTCAGGTTGGGAGTTTCGGTTGGCTTTATTTGCTCCTTTTTTAGCCATTGGCTTTCATCATCTTTGGTCTTACGCGAAAAAAGTTCGACTCGATCCAACAGTGAGCTTAGTCCACGATGTTCCAGAAGCTCAGCCACCTGAACCGACAGACTACCCACCGATGACTGGTCGACGTCTTGGTGTTCTCATGGTCACTTTATCAGCATTGGTTCTTATGGTTTTCGGTATTGCGCAATTTGGGTGGTACTTTACCGAACTAAGTGCCATCTTTTTCGCACTCGCATTAGTCACTACCGTTATTGCTGGTGATACCTTTGACGATGCCGCGAAAACATTTACGGTCGGAGCGTCAGAGCTTACCGGAACAGCCCTGTTGATCGGTTTTGCTCGCAGCATCGAGATGATTCTTTCCGATGGACAAGTGCTTCACACGGTTGTTGACGGCTTAGCAACGCCTTTATCGCAAGTTGGCGCAGAGTTCTCAGCCGTTGGCATGCTATTTATTCAAAGCATTTTGAACTTCTTTATTCCATCCGGTTCAGGGCAAGCCTATGTCACCATGCCGATCATGGCGCCCATTTCAGACATTGTTGGTGTTTCTCGACAAGTTGCCGTTTTGGCTTATCAAATGGGAGACGGCTTCATGAATATGATCGTTCCGACCAACGCGGTCCTTATGGGTATTTTAGGAATGTGTGGCATTCCCTATTCGCGCTGGTTTAAGTTTATTGCGCCACTGATTTTAAAGTTATTCATCGCCGGTTCAATTTCGTTGATCATCGCGGTCTTGATTGGTTATCAATAATCCATTCAATCAATGCGCGATTCGTTACGGATCGCGCACTAGTCTTTGCCATTTCCTAGATTCCAATTTGAAGATCCAGTCATTCCCGCCTATAACTAATTGAGGAATTCTACTCAATTAGGTTAACCAGTTGATTATGTACCAAGTAAAAGACTTTATGACGGCCGAGCCAATTTGTCTAAAAGACAATAATAGTCTGCACAAAGGTCGCACGACCATGCGCAAATACAGCATCAGACATATCCCCATTATTTACGCAGACAGTGGAAATTTTGCCGGCATATTAACGCAAAAAGTGGTTTTATCGAACGCGATATCGATCATCAATACCAAAGGACTTGAGGCGCTCGAAGATGCAGAGAAATCAATTTCGATTGAATCGGTCATGGATACCGACGTGGTTACCGTTGAACCCGAAACGCCACTGTTAGACGCTGCTCGATTTTTTAAAAAGAATCGTCACGGTTGTATTGCCGTACTTGATGAATATAAAGTCGTGGGAATTTTAACGTCAGGTGACTTTGTAAAATTCGCGATTCACGCGTTAGATGAGTCGATGTAACGCTCGCGAAAAAATATTAAACGATTAAGATGAGAATAAAAAAGTCGATCGATTGATCGAAAAGCGGTCGACCCGAAACGAGTCGACCGATCAAGCATTACCAGATTTTAACGCGCTTTTCTGGTTCTAAATAAAGCTCATCACCCGGCTTAACATCAAATGCCGCCATAAACTCTGGCATATTTTGTACAACACCGTTAGAACGGTATTCACTCGGTGAATGAGGGTCAACATTAATACGACGCTTCATTTCTGCATCACGGTATTTACGAGCCCATACTTGCGCCCATCCCATGAAGAAACGTTGATCGCCAGTAAAACCATCGAGCACCGGCGCTGGCTTGCCTTCTTTAGATAACTGATAAGCCTTGTAAGCAATGGTGAGTCCGCCTAAATCACCGATGTTTTCTCCAAGAGTAAACTCGCCATTAACGTGCACTCCAGGTAACGGCTCAAACTCATCGTACTGTGCTGCTAGCTTGGTCGTACGCGCTTTAAACTCTTCTTTATCTTGCGCTGTCCACCAGTCACGAAGCACACCGTCGCCGTCGTAAGTAGCGCCCTGATCGTCAAAGCCATGCCCCATTTCGTGCCCGATAACAGCACCAATACCGCCGTAGTTCACAGCATCGTCTGCATTCATATCAAAAAACGGTGGTTGCAAAATAGCCGCCGGGAAAACGATCTCGTTCATGACTGGGTTGTAATAAGCATTCACGGTTTGCGGAGTCATGAACCACTCATCACGGTCGATTGGTTTACCGAGTTTGTCTCGTTGCTCATTAAAGTTAAATTGACGAGCCGACATATAATTTTCTAACAACTTACCTTTGGTAATGGTTAAATTAGAGTAATCTTGCCATTTGTCAGGGTAACCAATTTTAGGCCGAAACTTACTGAGTTTATCCAACGCTTGTTTCTTAGTTTCTTCGCCCATCCAATCTAATTCATTAATGCTTTGACGATAAGCTTCACGTAAATTTTCGACTAATTCCATCATGCGTTGTTTAGCTTCTGGCTTGAAGTATTTAGCCACATAAACTTTTCCAACAACCTCACCCAACAAACTATTAACCGCGTTTACACCGCGCTTCCAACGAGGTAACTGCTCTGGGGTTCCTTGCAAAGTTTTGCCGTAGAATGCAAAGTTCTCTTGATCTAATTCAGACGTCAACAAACTCGCATTACCGGTTAACAAGTGCCAAGTTAAATAGGTTTTCCACGCGTCTAACGAGGTGTCTTTAACAATGGTACCCAAGGCTGTGATATAAGATGGCTGACGGACCACTAGATTGCTTTGATCAGCAACGCCCATTGCAGTGAAATAGGCATTCCAATCAATGGCATCGGTCAACTCACTCATTTGTTTCAAAGCGTATTTATTGTACGTTTTGACGCTGTTACGGTTGTCTTCTTTGTTCCAATGCGCATTCGCAATGGCCATTTCTAACGCCATGATGTCTTTAGCAGCTTCAGCACCTTTCGGTAACCCAGCAAGATTAAACATGGTCTCTACATGCTTAACAAACGCATGTCGAATCGACTCATGCGTTTCGTCTTCATCAAAATAATAATCTTTGTTTGGCAAACTCAAACCGGACTGAGTCATATACATGATGTACTGAGTCGGGTCTTTCGCATCATTGTTAACCCACATTCCCATGGGAGCGGATGAGCCAAGTTTAGGAACTTTAGCAAAGTACTCGACCAACTGCTGTTTGTCTTTTATCGCTTCGATTTCTGCCAAATAAGGCTTTAATGGTTCTAAACCACGTTGGTTTAACGTATCAACATCCAACACGCTGTTGTACAAGTCACCGACTTTTTGCTCATTGGATCCAGGCTCTAAATCTTTCGCAGCAGCCGACGCTTCAATGATTTTACGCAAGTCTTCTTGCGCTTTATCGGCCAAAGCAGTAAAGGTTCCGTAGTTAGACTTGTCAGACGGAATTTCTGTTTTGCTTAGCCAAGTGCCATTCACAAAGCGGTACAGATCGTCTTGAACACGTACCGAACGGTCGAAATTATCCAAAGTTAAACCCGATTGAAGTTCAACAGGAGCTTTCGCTTTCGCGTCTTTTTGCTCTGCAACAGACTGAGTTTTGGTAGTCTCTGCTTTTGGTTGCTCTGTTGCAGACTCTTGCCCACAACTGGCAAGCAGTGCAACAGCAACCGACATAGATAACAGTTTTAGTTTCATAAACACCCCAACTATTTGAATATTAAAGACTTTACTTCTTCTGAGTATGTTCTCAGATCGAACAGAGCTTTGATTATATCTAACGCCAATGAATTTGCGAGTGCTGAGTGCTCGATTTCAGCCTACATTTGTAAACGTTTGTATCTCAAATTTCACAAATGCAATTCTGCGCCGCGCTGATCTGGGTCAATACATGACGGGCAATTATTCGCAACAATGGCCACTAAAGTAAACAAAGAATAGTTACGTGGGCCTAAAAGCGGAGTGACTGATGGAAACAATTAAACGCATTTTAGTGGTTATTACTCGAGAAGCGGAGACTCAGCCGGCTTTAGAGCGAGCTTTAATCTTTGCAGAACAAGGACCGATTGAAATTACGCTGTTCAGCGCCTTATACGTTCCGGCACTTGAGCTAACAGCCGTCTTGGCACCGGATGAACGAAAACAACTGCGCCAGCAGTATTATTCAGCACGTGAAAATTATCTAAGTCAGCTTAGCGAAACATTCAAACACCCCAATATTACCTACTCGACGGCCGTGGTTTGGCATAAAAAAACGGCTCAAGCCATTTTAGAATACGTTGCTGATCACTCATTCGATTTAACCATCAAACGGATCAGCTCTGACGCTAGTTCGCAAAACCCCTTTGTTATGCCCGTTGATTGGCACCTGCTAAGACTCTGCCAGTCGTCTCTTCTACTGGTAAGAGAAGCACACTGGCAAACTGACGGGGCGATTCTAGGGGCCGTGTGTTGTACTCAAGTAGACAGAGAACATCAGCAACTCAATCATAAGATCATTGATACTCTTCAAGTTCTAGCAGAGCTACTACATGCCGATGCTCACTTGATCAATACCCATATGAGCCCGTTGCTTGACGCCCCTAACAACTACCCGAATTTAAATAAAGAACAGCTGCGTTTAAAAGTCAGTCAGTACCATAACAACAAAATGCAAGAGTTAGTGGCTTCGCATTGCATTCACGAACAACATATACATGTGATTGAAGGTTTAGCCGAAGATAAAATTCCTGCAACTGCAGAAAAGTTAAACGCTCAGGTTGTGGTCATGGGGACTGTCGGTCGAACCGGTTTAACCGCCGCATTTATGGGAAACACCGCTGAGCGAGTGCTAGCCCGATTAAAATGCGAAGTGCTCGCTCTAAAACCCGATGACTTTGAAGCTTAATATCAACGTTTGCTATTGAAGTAATTATCGACTGATTATCGGTGCCATTCCACCATTCAATAGGGTGACATTCAAAGATTGACGCAAAGTTGCGTCCACGAAGTGATTGGGCTAACTTAAGCAAATGGCATTCAAGAAAAGGAAACGAAGCATGAGCCAGGTAAAAGTATTGATGGACCTTCATCCACAGCATCCGGATGAAACGTTATTCGCAAAACTCCACCAATTTGCTGAGCAGCAATCCCTCGAAGTCACGTTAATGATTTGTGATTATCGCTCTTCAATTGCGTCAAACTTAATGCTACAACCTGACAGCTTAGAAAAAGCCATTGCGCATTTAAAACGAGAACATATCAAACGACTGAACCTCTTAGCTGAAAAATACGAACACAAAAATATTTCCTATGTCTGCGAAGCACAGTGGCATAAGCCTTATTACGAAGCGATACTAAAAAGAGCCGATGAGTTGAATGTCGATTGGATCATAAAATCGGCGAACCCACGGCAAGGCATTCAGCGTTGGCTATTCACGCCAAGCGACTATCAATTGTTAAAATCATGCCCTCAGCCATTATTACTTTCGAAAGGCCAGCCGTGGCAAGACAGCCAATGCATTTTAGCGGCGGTGGATCCGAGTCATGCAGAAAGCCAGTCATCAAAATTAGACAGTCATGTTATTCGACATGCACAAGCACTCGCAGTGGCACTGAACTTACCACTAAAAGTTTGTCATGCGTTTGATCCTATTGGTTGGGAAGTGGTTATGAACAGCACCGCCAGTGCCGGAGTGATGGGCCAATTTGTGGTACTTGATACGCCAGACGATCATCAACAATTGCTCGAAAATTTACGGACCAATCATCGCGAACAACTAACCGAATTGCAAAAACAACATCAGCTTGACGATCAGCAAATGTTGTTTTTAGAAGGCGACCCAGTTGAAACCTTGATTAAAGCATGCGAAGAACACAAAGCAGCGGCCATCGTTGTCGGTACTACCTACCGCTCAGGATTGCTGGGCAGTACAGCAGAGAGTTTACTCGACCAAACTGCCTGCGATTTAGTCGCAGTGAAGCATCGAAACTTTAATGCGCTTGATACCCACTAGTCGCACAGTCAAAACAAAAAAGCAGCGCCTTGGCGCTGCTTTTTATTACCGTTCAAAACAATTCAGTCTAAGCTAAAAATTCTGCGCGTGTTTTCGCGTTGGCCTTAAAGGCACCGCCGAGCGCAGTCGTTTCCGTTGAAGAATTGGCATCCATGACTCCGCGTGCTTTGACACAATAGTGCGTAGCTTTAACCGTTACCGCGACATCATCCGTTCCTAGCAATGTTTGCAGCGCAATCAATACCTGCTGGGTTAATCGCTCTTGTACTTGAGGTCGCTGCGCGAAAAAGCGAACAATTCGATTAATCTTCGATAATCCAATAATCTTATCTTTTGGAATATAAGCCACCGTGGCTACCCCGTCGATGGTCACAAAGTGATGTTCGCAAGTACTGGTCACACTGATTTCTCGAACCTTAACCATTTCTTCGACTTGCATTTTGTTATCGATCACCGTGACTTTTGGAAACTGCTGATAATCTAAACCAGAGAAAATCTCATCGACATACATTTTAGCGATGCGATGAGGTGTTTCTGTAAGACTATCGTCATTGGTGTCAAGACCAAGGGCATCCATCACATCGCTCATGGCGACTCGAATACGGTCGTACTTTTGATCACGAGTTAACGGGTTCGCCACCAAGGGCGTTTCTAAGCCTCGCTTTATTAGAGCCTCACGCACCTGCCGCGCTTCTTCTGAGATAGGAGAAGCGGTTGCTTGTTCAAGATCTACCGAAGGTTTTGAAATTGCTGTCGCCATAGTTTTTCCTAAATTTTCGCCGCCTGCGAGTCAGCGTACTCTACTTTTTAAGATACCCTCTACAAAGATATCGAATAATGATGGGTTATAGACTCATACGCTAAAAAAAGACGCTTAGGTTACCGTTTTTTGACTATTTGTCTAATTTTGTTTAATTATTGTGTTTGGTTTCTTCGTGTTTGGCTTTTTATCTACATGTTTGACTTGTTAAAAGAGGCCAAGCTAAACCAGGTGACGACCACCATCTAGCGCTAAAATTTGCCCGGTGACATAATCACTGTTCAATAAGTAATCCACAGCTTTAACCCCCTCTTCAGCACCGGGAGCTGGTGGCAGCAGTGATTTTTTCTTGGCCTTCTCGCGATATTGCTCAGAATCCTGCTCATTAAACATCAACAACGCCGGCGCAATGCTATTCACCTTTACCAGCGGCGCAAGATGCGTCGCGAAGCTCAAGGTTAAATTATCCAACGCGGCTTTGCTTGCTGCATAAGCCAGATGCTTGCGGCTGCCTTTGCGAGCCACATAATCGGTTAAATGGATGATGTCCGCACGCTTGCCCTGATTTGCCTGCGCGAGCAATAGCTCAGACAAACCAAAGTTCATTAAATAAGGTGCTTTAGCATGAACCGAAAACATCGCATCGAACACCTCACTGCGATTCTCCGCATGCTCATCACTTTGCCAAGTCGAGGCATTATGAATGATCGCCCTTAAAAAAGAAAAATCTTGCTTGATTAACTCGATGAAAGACTCAATTCCATGAGTATCTGAAAAGTCAGCCTGTACACAGGTGATCCCTGCTTGCTGCAAGGCTTGTAAATCGTGATCGGCACTTCGATAGGTTATGACCACCGGGTAGCCTTGTTTAGCCAAGTGCAAGGCACATGCTCGACCGAGGCGTTGCGCGCCACCGGTAATAATAATTGGAGACGACATAACCGTCAGCGAACGGCGGTTAAGGTAATGGCAACGGAGTCAGAAAAGCGCAACGCATGCGGTTTGTCGACGCAAACGGTTGCTCGCAATACTTGCGATTGCTCCATAATAATATCAAGCAAATCGGCCGCCAATTTTTCTATTAAACGGAATCGACCCTGTTCGACGTGTGCAATCATCGCCTTGGTTATTACCTTGTAATCGAGGGTTTCTTGCTCATTATCACTGATACAGGGCTTACTGGCGTCAAATTCAATTTCAGCATTGATGATAATGTCTTGCTGCTTTTCGAGTTCTTCTGGATTGAATCCAATGAAGGTTCGAAGCCGTAAATCTTTAATATGAATAACCGCATTGTTTAAGCAGTAATCGTGGGTTGCGTTGGACAGCGGCTTGACGCTCGACATACTTATGTACCTACACTATGACAAAGTTACATTTACGCACAAAGCTTGTGAATAGATCAATAAGACTTAATGCTTGAGGAACCATCAAACGCTTTAAAGATGACGTTAATCCCAAAACTGAGTTTGAATTCGAGACCATTCAAATTCATCTCTATCATCAATAAATCGAAAGGTTTGACGGGTTTCTTGTAACGACTGCAACGACAAAGTTGCAAACACCCACTCGCATTGTTCATTTTGCGCATTCGCAAGACACTCACCAAGCGGCGAATAAATTTCGGTTCCTCCTTGGTATTCCCATCCGTTGCCATCGCTTCCGATTCGATTCACACCAATACTAAAGCTTAAGTTTTCAATTGCTCGGGCTCTCAATAATGCATGCCAGTGCGCAATTCTCGGCTTTGGCCATGATGCTATATTAATCAAAACATCATAGTCATCGACATTTCGACAAAACACTGGGAAACGAAGGTCATAGCAGGTTTGCAAAAATAGCCGGAAACCTCGATATTGAACAATTACTCGCTGGTTGCCGGCGCTGATGCGCTTTCTCTCGGCCCCGAATAAATGCACTTTGTCGTAGTGGATGATTGAGTCACCTTGTCCCTTTAACGGCGGATTTTCTTGAACCCAGTACAGACGATTAAACAACTGATCACCATCACGTACTTTAACGCTGCCAATCACGGCTGCTTGTAGTCGTTTCGAAAGAGATTTCATCCATTGAAAAATGGCTCCACCCGGTTCTTCTGCCGCCGTTTCGTCCAGTGAAAATCCGGTTGCAAACATTTCAGGCAACACAATAAGATCACAGCGACTCAGTGGATCAAGGTGAGCCTCAACCAAGGCTTCAATTTCATCCAAACTGGCTCTCGGACTTTGCCACTGGGGCGCAAACTGTAAAGCAGCGACGTTTAACTCTTGAGAATGGCTACTATCACTCACTTCGGAAACTACAGTTGACATAATCGCTCCGCCGCTTGAGTTAAGGTCGATTCATTTTTTGCAAAACACAAGCGCGCTAGCTTTTGTTCTCGCGGTTGTTGATAAAAAACTGAAATAGGGATAACCGCGACCTTCACTTCGCGGGTTAGCCACTTGGCAAAATCGAGTTCGTTGAGATCACTGATTGCGGAATAATCAACGACTTGAAAGTACGTTCCTCGACAAGGCAAAAGCTTCAGCCGACTCGGCGCTAACGCTTGTTGTAAATGATCGCGTTTTTGTTGATAAAAACGGGGCAAGTTTTGCCACAATTCGGGCTTTTCAGCTAAGGTATCGGCAATGGCGGCTTGCATCGGCGTCGACGTGCTGAAGGTTAAATATTGGTGAACTTTTCGAAACTCTGTCGATAATTCGGCTGGAGCAACGCAATACCCGACTTTCCAGCCCGTGGTATGGAACGTCTTTCCGAATGAGCTGACGACAAAGCTTCGCTGTGCAAGTTCGCTAAAGCGTAAAGCACTTTGGTGATCAGCGCCGTCGAAAATAATGTGTTCGTACACTTCATCACTCAACAGCAAGGTATCAAACTCCAGCACCAATGACTGCAGCGACAACATGTCTTCATAACTAATGGTCGCGCCACTTGGATTATGCGGGCTATTAATAATCAATAGTCGAGTGCGTGCATTGCATGCTTGCCTCAATGCATCGAAATTGATAGAAAAATCATCGTTTAAAGCAACGTGCACGGCTTTGCCGCCAGCCAGCCGAATGGCAGGATCATAGCTGTCGTAAGCAGGGTCTAAAACCACCACTTCATCACCCGTTTTTACCACGGCCATAATCGCTGCAAAAAGAGCTTCGGTGGCACCGGAAGTAACCGTCACTTGCCGATCTGGGCATACTTCTAAGCCGTATTGAGAATCAATTTTATTCGCGATTTGTTCTCTTAACTGAACCAAGCCTGTCATGGGTGCATATTGATTCAGTCCCGAGTTGATGTAGTGACTGACTCGTTGTTTGAGAAAGTCATCGCCATCAAAATCGGGAAAGCCTTGCGACAAATTAATCGCTTGGTGTTGTTGTGCATACTGAGACATCACGGTAAAAATCGTTGTTCCAACATCTGGAAGCTTGCTGTCGATTGAAATCACTTTATGTTGTTTCCTGCAGAAAAATATTAACGGCGCTGATTGTCTATAAATAATGACACAGTCAGTAAAAATACTGAAATGCCTGATCTCGGCTAAGGCACTGCTGCATCTGCTGTTTTTTCGAGCGAATGCTGGCTTTTTTCTCAGTTTTTTTGCGATTTTTGTGCGCTGCATCCTTAATTATCATATATAATTACGCCTAAGTTTCCGAAGCAACCACTTTGGATGCCCTGAATGTTGTTTGGAACAGGGGTTGGAATATCGAAATTTGAGACATTTTGAACCCGACCATTGATCCAAGTCAGGAAACCTTGACCGTGTTCAGTGCAGAATCACATCGTCGTTAAACCTTAAAAATAATATCTGGAACCAAATATGACTGAGACAAACGCACCGTCCTATAACTATACAGTTGTACGGCAGTTTGCTGTTATGACTGTTATATGGGGGATTGTGGGTATGGCAGTGGGTGTATTCATCGCTGCGCAGCTTCTATTCCCTGAACTCAACTTTGACACTCCGTGGCTCACTTACTCGCGAATTCGACCGCTACACACGAATGCGGTTATTTTTGCGTTTGGTGGCTGCGCACTGATGTGTACCTCGCTCTATGTGGTACAACGCACTTGTCAAACCCCTCTGATCAGCAACTTCTTAGCAGGGTTCGTATTTTGGGGCTGGCAACTGGTCATTGTTCTTGCAGCGATCACTTTGCCACTTGGCTTAACCTCAAGCAAAGAATACGCAGAACTTGAGTGGCCTATCGATATTTTGATTGCCTTAGTCTGGGTTGCCTACGCGGTGGTTTACTTTGGGACAATCATGAAGCGCAAGAGCCCTCACATTTATGTAGCAAACTGGTTCTATGGCGCGTTTATTCTGACGGTTGCGGTATTGCACATTGTCAACAGTGCAGCCATTCCTCTCAGTTGGACCAAATCTTATTCAGTTTATTCAGGTGCCGTCGATGCCATGGTTCAATGGTGGTACGGTCACAATGCGGTCGGTTTCTTCTTAACCGCCGGCTTCTTGGGCATGATGTACTATTACGTGCCTAAGCAAGCAGGCCGTCCGGTCTACTCTTACCGCTTATCGATTGTTCACTTCTGGGCACTAATCGCTGTTTATATGTGGGCTGGTCCTCATCATCTACATTACACCGCCCTACCCGACTGGGCTCAGTCATTGGGTATGATCATGTCACTTATCTTGCTTGCGCCATCTTGGGGCGGAATGATCAACGGTATCATGACCTTATCGGGTGCTTGGCATAAATTGCGTACGGATCCTATTTTGAAGTTCTTAATCGTTTCATTATCGTTCTACGGTATGTCGACGTTTGAAGGTCCTATGATGGCGATTAAAACCGTCAATGCGCTCTCTCACTACACCGAATGGACCATCGGTCATGTTCACTCAGGTGCCTTGGGTTGGGTTGCTTTCGTTTCGATCGGCGCGATGTACTACATGTTACCGCGTATGTTCGGTCAAAAAGAAATGTACAGCACAAAATTAATCAACTGGCATTTCTGGATAGCAACCGTGGGTGTCGTACTTTACATCGCAGCCATGTGGATTGCCGGTGTAATGGAAGGTATTATGTGGCGTTCATTCAACGAAGACGGCACGCTTACCTACACCTTCGTTGAATCGCTAGAAATGAAAGCGCCTTTCTACGCCATCCGTTTAGTCGGTGGAATTTTGTTCTTAAGCGGTATGTTAATCATGGCATACAACATGTTTAAAACCATGGCGGCACCGAAAGAAGCCACAGCCAACGATGCATCGCCAGCCGTCGCTTAAGGAGATTAACAATGAAGCATGAAACGATTGAAAAAAATATTGGCTTGATGGGCATTTTGACGCTAATTGTCATTAGCTTCGGTGGCCTCGCAGAAATCGTGCCTTTGTTCTTCTTGAAAGAAACCACGCAACCGGTGGAAGGTTTAAAGCCTTACACCGCACTGCAAATGGAAGGTCGCGATATTTATATACGTGAAGGTTGTAACGTTTGTCACTCACAAATGGTTCGTCCTTTTAGAGCAGAGACAGAGCGTTACGGCTCTTACTCGGTAGCAGGTGAACATGTTTGGGAGCACCCTTTCTTATGGGGTTCAAAACGTACCGGACCGGACCTCGCTCGTGTCGGCGGTCGCTACAGTGATGAGTGGCATCGCGTGCATTTAATTAATCCTCGTGACGTGGTTCCTGAGTCAAACATGCCTGGCTTCCCTTGGTTGGCAGAAAATACTCTCGATGGTGAACTGACCGCCAAGAAACTGCGCATTTTCAAAGATTATTTCGACGTTCCTTATACAGAAGAACAAATTGAAAATGCTCAAGCAGAAGTGGCTGGTAAGACTGAGCTTGACGCAGTGGTTGCCTACTTGCAATCACTCGGTCATGCGGCGCCGAAATAGGCAATATAATGGATATGAATACTTTTCGTGGCCTAGAAACAGCAGCCTTATTGGTACTGTTTATCGGTCTGGTTATTTGGGCATATTCGGGCAAGCGTAAAAAAGACTTCGATGAAGCGGCGAATATGCCGCTCAACGAAGAAGACGATGGCATCGATCACTCTATGAACCCAAAAACGAAATCTAATAAGCAAGGTGAATCTCATGAGTAACTTTTGGAGTTGGTGGATCATTATCATCACTGCGATCATCATTGTCGGTAGTTTTGTTGTTCTACACCTCACTCGAAAAATGGAAGACAACGGCGAAGAAACCACTGGCCATGTCTATGACGGCATTGAAGAATATAACAACCCATTGCCAAAATGGTGGTTAAATATGTTTTATATAACCCTCATCTTTTCGATTGGCTACTTAATCTTATACCCAGGCCTAGGTAGCTATAAGGGCTACTATAACTGGACGCAAGAAAGTAGCTGGGAAGAAGAAGTCGCACAAGCAGAAGAGCTGTATGGTCCTGTTTTTGCGCAATACCAAAACACCCCTATTCCGCAATTGATCAAAGATGAAAAAGCAATGGATATTGGTCGTCGCTTGTTCTTGAACGTTTGTGCGGCTTGCCATGGTAGTGATGCTTCGGGAGCTCCTGGCTTTCCAAACTTAACCGATAATGATTGGTTATACGGCGGCACACCAGAGAAGATTGTTGAAACCTTGCAAAATGGTCGTCAAGGCATGATGATTGCGTTTGGAGAACAACTCAACGAAGAACAAATTTCGCAACTGACCAGTTATGTTGCAAGCCTATCGGGAATGAGTGCTCCAGAAAAAGAAATTCAAGCCGGTGAAAAACTGTTTGCTGCAAACTGTGTCGCTTGTCACGGTGCCGATGCAAAGGGTAATCAAATGTTAGGCGCTCCCAACTTAACCGATGATGTGTGGTTATATGGCCGCTCTCGTAAAGTCATTGCGCGCACCATTCGTAATGGCCGAAATGGCAACATGCCAGCGCATCAAGAAATACTTGGAGACGCAAAACTGCACCTTGTTGCAGCTTATGTCTACAGTTTATCTAATCAATAAAATCTTGATCATATTAGCGCGGCTTAGGCCGCGCTCTTGTTAAAAGGTTCATCATGTCTAAGTCAGATAAGCAAGTAAAGCGCACCCGCGACTTATATCAATCTGCTGATAAAATCTATCCCCGCCAAGTTCACGGCATCTTTGCTAGACTTCGAGTTTTCTCAGTGTGGGCACTGCTTGGATTTTTTTACATTGGGCCATGGCTCACTTGGAACGGCCGCCAAGCGATACTCCTAGATTTGCCAGCGCGACAGTTTCATTTATTCGGCATTACTTTCTGGCCTCAAGACTTCATTTTTCTTACTGCACTACTCATTATTGCTGCCTTAGCTTTATTTTTCTTTACCTCTTTAGCGGGAAGGTTGTGGTGCGGCTATGCTTGTCCGCAAACAGTTTGGACAGAAACCTTCATTTGGATTGAACGCTTTGTTGAAGGCGATCGCAATCAACGAATGAAACTTGATAAACAAGACTGGAGCCCCAGAAAAGTTTTTTTGAAAGCCGCCAAACATTTTCTCTGGTTGTCTTTCGCTCTTTTTACTGGCTACACATTTGTCGGCTTCTTCTCCCCCATCAAAGAACTGACTGTTAGCTTGATCGAGTGGACTTTAGGCCCTTGGGAAATGTTTTGGGTCTTCTTTTATGCGTTAGCCACTTACGGTAATGCAGGCTGGTTACGCGAGCAAGTGTGTCTGTACATGTGTCCCTATGCACGTTTTCAAAGTGCCATGTTCGACGAAGACACCTTAATTATTGCCTACGACGAAAAGCGTGGTGAGTCACGGGGTCATCGAAAAAAAGACGATACACAATACAAAGAAAAAGGTCTTGGTGACTGCATCGACTGCAAGCAGTGTGTGCATGTTTGTCCGACCGGCATCGACATTCGTAAAGGCCTTCAATACGAGTGCATCGCTTGTGCTGCCTGCATCGATGTGTGTGACGATGTTATGGACAAAATGGGCTATGAGAAAGGTCTTATTCGTTACGCGACAGAACACTCCATGAACGGCAAAGAAACGAAACTGTTACGCCCTAAAACCTATTTGTATGGCGCGCTTTTATCCGCACTGATGATCGCTTTTGCCGTAGCGCTTGCTTATCGTACACCGATTGAGTTAGATATTATTCGTGATCGTCAACGACTGTATGTTGAGACCAACGAAGGACTCATTCAAAACGTTTACACCATTAAAGTTGCGAATATGGACCAAGAAACTCGAACATTCCAGCTTTCTGTGAGCGGCTTACCTGACTTAAAACTTACTGGCGAAACTGAGTTTTCAGTCGAGTCAGGTCAAATAAAAACGTTAAGCTATCGCCTTGCCGTTGATCCAGGTGACCTAAAATCTACCAGTAATGCAATCTATTTTAAGGTGCAATCGGTTGAAGACACATCGATAGAACAAACTCAAGAAGCTCGCTTCATTGGCCCTGCGCTTGGACGTTAATTTTGGTTAAGACGAATACACTATGACAGAATCACCTCAAGACAAAGATATTCAACCTTGGTACAAACAATTTTGGCCATGGTTTTTAATTGCGTTACCTGGTAGCGTTGTCATCGCTGGCTTAATCACTTTATGGATAAGTATCGAGAACAGTCACCAAATGGTAACGGGTGACTATTTTAAAAAAGGCTTAGCGATCAATGAAACAAAAGAACGTCAACACGAAGCCGCTCGCCTCGGTCTATCTTTTCAACTAACGCTTTCAAACAAACAGTTAACGATTGATGCGCCTGTTGGTTTTGATGAGCCACTTCTTTATTTGTTTGTACAACACCCAGCAAGAGCCGATAGAGACTTTACGTTAGTGCTAAATAAAGTCGCACCGAATACTTATCAAGTTGACGCAGCTCAATTGGCCAGTTTTAACTATCGATTGAAACTCTGGTCTCCAAAAGATACCTGGGAGATTCGCCAACGCTGGCACCCAATGCAAGACCCTAGCGTGACTTTATCGGCAGAATGACTACTTCTTGTTTTCACTGCGATGAGCCAATACCTGACGGCATTGATGAAACCCTACAATGGAAGGGAAAAACCCGAGAGTTTTGCTGCGTAGGCTGTCGCTCAGTTGCTTCAGCAATTATTGAAAATAATTTAGACGACTATTACAACTTTCGAACCGATAGTGGCGCGAAACCAAAAGAGCTGATCCCGCAGCAGCTTATCGAGTTATCGTTGATGGATGACTCGTTTATCCAGCAAGATTTTGTTTCATCCAGTCAACACCAAAAAACCGCCGAACTCGGTATCGAGGGAATCACCTGTGCAGCCTGCAGTTGGTTAATAGAAACAAGATTGGCAAAAGAGCCAGGCATAGACTCTATTCAGGTTAATCCAGTCACTCATCGACTCAAAGTCAAATGGCAAGACTCTCAACTTTCTTTAAGCAAAATATTAAAACTGCTCATCAGTCTTGGTTACCGTGCTTACCCTTTCCAACAAAATCAGTTCGAAAAAAAAGTTCGCCAAGAAAGTCGCCAATATCTAATGCGCTTAGGAGTGGCCGGTCTCGGCATGATGCAAATAATGATGTTTGCGTTGGGATTGTATATTAGCGATGGTAATGATTTAACTGCTCAGCAAGAAAGCTTCTTACACTGGGTTAGCGGTATTGTGGCGTTACCCATTGTGCTCTACTCCGGTTTTCCTTTTTTTCGAAATGCTTGGTACGGATTAAAAGCACGCCACCTAGTCATGGATGTTCCTGTAGTTATCGCGATAAGTTGCGCATTTGTCGCCAGCATCATTGCTACCATTCGAGAAATTGGAACGGTTTACTTTGACTCAGTTTCTATGTTTATCTTTTTCTTGTTACTGGGTCGTTTCTTAGAACATCGTGTCAGAGTACGCTCACTCGTTGCCACGCAAACTCAACGTCAAATGCTTCCTCTCGCCGTAATCCGGCATGACGAACATGAAGATAAAACCATTCCTCTTTATCAAGTTAAAACCGGTGATACGCTCATTATCAAAGCGGGCGATACGATTCCCGTTGATGGCACAGTTACTCAAGGAAAGACTTCGATTAACGAGTCCATGTTAACCGGCGAGTCACAGGCGGTTTCGAAACAAGTTGGCGATCGCGTTCTAGCTGGGAGTACGAACATTCAACAAGCGGTTCAAATTGAAGTGACGGCGATTGGTGAAAGTACTTACCTATCGGCTCTTCAGAGAATGACGTTAGAAGCGGCGCAAGCGCGTCCTGCAATCGCTCACTTAACCGATCGTGTCGCACATTATTTTGTTTTCGCTATTTTGCTCATCGTCAGTATTGTTTATTTGATTTGGTTCAACATCGACCCTGAAAAAGCCTTTTGGATTGCTCTCAGTGTTCTTGTCGTAAGCTGCCCCTGTGCCCTGTCGCTGGCAACACCGACCGCACTAACGGCCGCCAGTCATCACCTAAGCCAAACCGGATTTTTAATTTTAAAGCCTGATGCCTTGCCGGCACTAGAAGGTATTACGCTGGCGGCATTTGATAAGACAGGTACCCTAACCGAAGGCCAACTATCTCTGCGTGATGTTCAAGTATTTGATCAAAGCTACCCAACAGAATTAATCAAAAATATTGCAGGCTCACTCGAGCGCTTTCAAACGCACCCGATCGCTCAAGCACTGACTCAAAATGAATATCAAGTATTACCGTTAGACCCAATAGAACACGTTATTGGTCAAGGCGTGATCGGACACTTCAATGGCCATGAGTTTAGAGTTGGCACAGCCGAGTTCTGCCAAAATGGAGAGTCGACACTGACCGAATCAATCACTGGCAAGCCAACGTTAATCCCTGGTGAGTGCGATATGGATGTTTATTTATCGTGCGATCATAAAATCATCGCTTGCTTCTGGTTATCCGATTCTCTGAAGCCTGGTGCCAAGCGTTTGTTCGATGAGTTGCATCGCCGTCACATCAAAACCATGATTCTCAGTGGCGATAAGCAGCCTAGAGTGGATAATATCGCTCGAAAGTTAAACGCAGATTCTGCTTTTGGGCATCAGTTACCTGAGCAAAAGGCAGCATTAATTGCTCAACTGCAACAGCAAGGAGAGCGAGTTTTAATGCTCGGAGATGGCATTAATGACACCGTCGTTTTGGCGCAAGCCGATATTGGCATCGCGGTCGACACCGCAGCAGACATTACCCAACTGAATGCCGATGCCGTTTTAACAGCTAATCAGTTATTACATCTGACTGAGGTGTTAAGCCTAGCCAAAAAAACGCAGCGGATTATCCGACAAAACCTGACGTGGGCCTTAGCGTATAATTTGATTGCCATTCCATTCGCCGCGATGGGCTGGATTCCACCTTGGTTAGCCGCTATCGGAATGACCACAAGCTCTATTGTGGTTGTGCTCAATGCTTTGAGACTCCGTCATCGAAAGATCTTCTGGCGGTTTTGTTAAAACAGGTGCTCAAACGGAAATTAAGACACACACCGAGCAAGGATAGAGCCACTCTATTATCAGTCAAAGAGTTTACTAAGCGATTAAAAGACCGCTAACGCGACAACACCAATCATAATACTCACCAAAACCACTCTAACGGCTTTGCCATAGGTGGAGTGGAAAAACACACCTCTCAACAAAGGGCCAAGCAATAGCCACAGAAAGTCGACCACAGCGGCGGTTGCTAAGCACATCAATGCACCCAAAACGGTTAACTTAACAACCTCAGCATCCGCTTGAATAGACTCAATATACGGAGCCATCAACGCAAGAATCGCGGCATAGGCTTTGGGGTTGGTTAAGTTGAGCCATACGCCATGAAGAAACCCTATCTTTAACTGCCCCGTCTGCTCAACTAATGAACTCGAGTCAATGGGTGGCTTTGCGTGCACAATTTTCCAAGCTAAAAAGATAATGTACAACAAACCAACCCATTGAAGAATATTTATGAATGTCGGGCTGGTTCGTAAAACTTCATTCAACCCGAAAATAGCCAATAGTAAAATAATGAATAATCCAGACAATACACCCAGTAAAAAGACCAAACCTCGACGAACACCCACCGTCGCGCCCACCAGCGCAAGAAAAATGGGTGTTGGTCCTGGTGACCCCAACAATAATGCAGAGGCAATCACGAGTGTTACGATGGATTCCAAAATGTTTATTTCCTTTTTCGTTTACCTTCTAATGAATAAGCAAGCGATGCACGGGCAAGCTAAGATTAAGCAAGAATCAAGCTATTCGCTCGAAGGTATAATTTAATAGAGATTCACCTGTGAACAACGGTTGTAGTCGCGTCATGAACTCGTTAAGATCGCCGTATTGTAACATTGTCTAGTTCCAACAGCGCATTTTGCGGCGAGCGGCATTAAAGGATTCATTATGGAAATAATGTATTGGCTAATTCCAGTAGCGATTTTTATACTGGCCATTGCTATCGCTGCTTTTATTTGGGCTGTAAAAAGTGATCAATACTCCGATTTAGAATCGCCAGCTTACAAAATATTATTTGATGATGATAGCGATCCCATGTCCGAGCAAAAAAATAACGTTTCGGAAAAAAACGCTAGAACAGTTCATCCATCTGCAGCAGCGACTCCAGAAGATGTTTCATCACAAGATGCAGAGTCGTCAAATGACTCTGGTACTCCCCCAAAATATTGAGCAGGCCGATGCAGATTGTAATGTTACTTTGTCTTCCGATATATGAACGTCACGGTTGATCAAAAAAATCATGGAAAAACGTCAACCACAAACTATTCATATTGCCCCAATGGCTCGTCGCAATCATGTCACCTTTATTGTCGCCGGCCTATTTATGTCAGCCTTGGGGTTAGTGGCACTGCAGTGGCAATATTCAATGTTTGGCTACCTTGCGCTTATGCCAGGTATTGTTCTCGTGCTATTGGGTTTGTTTAAGTGGCAAGAGCCTAAAGTAAGCTTCGTCTTATCACCACAAGGATTTTGTTGGCGAGTCAGACACGGTGAAGTACTTATCGAATGGTCAAATATAATTGGGCTATCGACTTTGCAGGTCAATAAAGGACAAGGAAAAACTGAGCTTCACTACTTGGGTTTAAAGCTATGGAATAGAGAAGCCGTTATACAAACCATTTCGTTACGCGCCGCAAAAAGTTTGTTTCATGAATACCGCTCTTTGCTCCACGTTGCGCTTATGGAAGCTCAATATCGCGGCGATGACGTTCAACAGTTGCAAGAAGATACTGAAACTTGGCGCGGAGACTCTGGGCAACGGTTTGACGGACTCAAAGGCATGTTCGCAGCAAGACTGGCACAACTTAAAATGTTTTTAGGTGCCGATCTTTACATTCCGGTCACTTCACTTGATCGACATCAAGACGAGTTTATTGAACTTTTTACACAATACCAGCGTTCAATACAACAATTGGCTCAGGAGCAACAACTGAATGATTGAAGCGATTCTTGCGGGACTGCTGTTAGGGCTTGGCGGAAGCTTACATTGCGTTGGCATGTGTGGTCCAATTGTGACGGCCTTTTCGCTATCAACTAAACAACAAAGCTTTTCTCGTACCTTAGTTACCACGACCACCTATAATATGGGTCGCATGAGTACTTACCTCTTACTGGGTATCGCGGTTGGGTTGATCGGAAACGTGAGCGATAATTTAATGTTTTTAAAAATATTGCGAATCATTGCCGCAGCCGCACTGATAGGTGCTGGCTTAGCCATGTTGCTTCAGCGCCAATTGTTTCACTCCTTGGAATTTCTAGGACGCGGAATTTGGCAGCGAATCCAACCAATCACTAAACGATTGAACCCTTCACGCTCACTCGTTCAAGCTTACGCCTCGGGAATACTATGGGGCTTATTGCCCTGTGGTTTGGTCTACACCGCAATCACTATCGCCCTTGGTCAAGGCGAGCTTTCGTTAAGTGCTTTGTTTATGTTGAGCTTTGGTCTTGGAACTTTCTTTCCGATGCTATTAATGGGAATCGGATTTAGTCAGTTGAATAAATGGCTTAAAACTCGTGTGGCAAGAACCTTGATAGCGATTTCGATGATTGCTCTGGGCTCTCTTGCCCTATGGCCAATGATAAGCGGAAGTCACCAGCACGCTTCTCCGTCAGAGACCGATGCGCCGAGTTCAATGCACGAGCACCATCATCATTCTCTCGTTCGATCGACTGGTTCGACACAATTTATCGCTGAAAGAAACGCGTAGGAGGTCTCATGAGTTTAAACGATGCAGAAAATCAATCACCCTTTAAACTGTTCAACGACTGGTTTATGCAAGCCAAAGAGCAAGATCCGGAGTACTACAACGGAATGACCATTGCGACTATCAGTGAGCAAACAACCCCCGACTGTCGAGTCGTATTACTAAAAGAGTTTGATGAGAGTGGTTTTGTGTTTTATACCAACTATCAATCAAGAAAAGGTCGAGAACTGGCAATGAACCCGGCCATTTGCGCCAATTTTTGGTGGTCTCAGTTTCAACGGCAAGTTCGAATAGAGGGAACCGTCGAGAAAGTATCTGAAGAGCAATCCGATCAATACTTTTACTCTCGACCCGAAGGTAGTCAATTAGCGGCTATTGCCTCATCGCAGAGTCAACCTATCGATTCATTTGATGCATTGGAGGCGCGCTACCAGTCGATAGCTGAGCAGCATAAAAGCGCTCCGATCAAACGTCCTTCCCATTGGGGTGGTTACAAGATTACGCCGGTGCGAATTGAGTTTTGGCAAGGCTTGCAACACCGTCTGCATCATCGGCTGGTTTTCCATTGGCAAAATAGCACTTGGCATACCCAAGTCTTACAGCCTTAAACCCAGCAAAACGATCCTTCTTGCTCTAAACGCTTAGATGTTTGACGTTTCAATCTTGAACAAGACTTGAACAGCTTTAAAAACCATCGAAGCGCGCTCAGTGTTGTGGTCACTGACGGTATTTACGCCCAGAAATATCGAGAGCGAACTCTACATTAACGGTGACTCTTTGCTGCTTATCGTCTTCAAAGACGACTTCTCCGCGTCCTTCAATACAGGGTTCATCCGTTGGTGAGAGTTCACGTGTTGTGAACTCAAAAAAGCCTGAAGACTCAAGAGTCTTACCTTTAAACCAAGGGCTATCAAGGCGAAACTCACCATGATCCCCTTGTTTTTTTGTTGTCAGTTCTAGCCGATATACGTTATTGGGAGCGTAGTTAATATCTGTGTGAGAATGCGCAACCCAAAACTCTCCGACATCTTTACGAAAGCGAGTTTTCATGAAAAATCGAATACTTTCACCAATGAAAGCCCAATAGCGCCCTCCTCGCTCGCTGACCGCAGTTCCGTTCTCAGCACCAGTCCAAGTCATCGAATAACCTAGCTTTGTTGCACTTTGGCAGGAATACACAGGCTTCTCTGCGGCGGTAACAGCGAATGATGAACACAACAAGAATCCACCCAATAATAAATTTTTACCAACCATCAACCTCTTTTCCCTACATTTGCTAAAAACTCGCCAAAAGTGACGCATAGCTAATAGTAAATTTCTAATAGCCGTTAATCAAGAAGTCCTTCAACTATACGATGCAAATCAGAGTTTAGACCTTAACAAAATGTCTAGTTTCAAATGAATACTCGTGCACAAATCCCGAGTCTTAAACTGTTAGTCACCCTACTCAAAATCTTTAAACTGCTCGGCTAACAACTCAACTTGACGATCAAAGTCGTGCTCCAGTAATGGGTTCTCATCATCGACTCGAGCAATTACATCAGGCAGCATCACGGTAAAGCAAACGCCTCGTCGATCTAATGGAAGAAACGTTACGCTATGCCGCTTGCCTTTATTCGTCACTTTAATTTGCCAAGCCGGCATCAAGGGTTGAAACTGATCGAGAATCACAGTTTCTTTTGATTGATCCAACTCACCAAAGATCAAGGTTCCTTCCGCTAGCGACGAAGAGACTTCTAGCTTAACTATCGAAACAGCGTGGTCCCACTCTAATTTTTCAGTTGAACGATGGCTTGCTCGGCTTTCGGAGACTTCTTCAACAAAAAGGCCGCCTTGCTCCGATACAATTTTAATAATTTTGGTAATAACAACATCGTTATCGGTTTCCCAACGTAGGGTTAGAGTTTGCGCTGCATTTTCAATATTGTCACAGCGAACACGTCCTTCATACCCTTTCACAATCTCTTGAATAAAAAATAACCCTAATCCTTTTCCATGATGTTCGCTGGCTTTTCGAGTAGAAAAACCCAGTTGAAAAATTTGTTCTTGATCAGAAGCACTTACCAAAGGACCACGGTTGTAAACGGCCAAGGTAACCACACCAGGTTGTTGAGAAAGTTGTACTGCAATTTTATCGGAATTTAATTTAGGTTTTCTTTGATCATGAAAATACAGAGCGTTCTTTAGTAAATTCTCTAGAATCAAAATTAAGTGATTCGAGTTTCCAAGTACTTCATGGGTTTCACCAAGATCAATTCTAAACTGCTCAAAACTAGATACTTCGGATTCTAGTTGCTTTTGAAAAACTTGCGCTAGTGTAGTGCTTTCAGAATCATATTTATCGGCAAGAAAATCAGTCAAATAGTTAATAATCGCCGTGCGCGGTTTAAATGTTGGTTGAAAAATGGTTGCCGAAGAGTGATTCTTTTGCATCTGCTGTTGGCAATACTGCTCTTCACAAGTAATAAGATGATTCGCTATGTGCAAAGCAAGGTTATCGGCGGTAGACAGATCAAGTAGATCCCACAAATAGCGCATCGAACTGAGTGCTTGTTCAATTTGTTTTAGCTGAGTACTTTGCAGTGTCGGAGCGGATTCATCAACACTCACGTCCCCAACATTATCCGAGGCTGCCTCAGAAAAGTCATTGTCTGACGTCGCATCTGATAATCCATCATTACTGTCTTCAACTCGCATAGCCAGCTCTTCAATCAGCTGTGCCTTAGTCGCTGACAATGTCGTCCGTACTTTATCGAACGCAATCACTCCGTTGTGACGGACTTCAGCGGCTATGGATTTAAAATGAAGAAATTTTTCATCATACTCAATATATTCGAGTAGCTTATCACTGATAAAAAACTTTAGTTTATCGGCGTGGCTGGAATAAACATGGGCCTTTTGCTGCACTTTTTTCCGACTCTCCCAAAGTGCAGAAATCTCTTGCTCCTTCAACTCGATGTATTCTAAAAATCGCTGTCGACTCTTCCTAAAGCTTAAAACATCGCGAATAATTATGGCCATCCAGACAATGGAAATTAAAATTTGAAACCACTTATCTTTGAACTCTATCATCAGATAGTAAGGAGAAATTAATTCTGGGTTCGCAAGACAAACAAAATAACCTAGCAAAGCGACACTGGCCAATACCGACAGCCAAGGGAAGCGAAAAAATTTAGGTGTCCGAAACTTCCGGTTTTCGTCAAATCGTTCGCTATTAGAAAACTCATACAAGCTTTGAGTGGACAGCGGACTATCTTTTAGTTCATCACGCAAAGATGATTCATTCATAGTAATACACTTCTATTAAACGTTTTAATGCGTTTCAACAACATTCTACACCGAGCTACGCCAACAATAAGCCCTTAAGTCACCCACGGTCACCAATCCTAATTCCTTTTGGCACAAATCTAAAAAACTTTCTTGCTTAGCTTCCGCAGCGGCCTGCTCAAAAGAATGACGCAAAGTCTTAATATGTTGACGATAACTCGCATAACTCAACTCATCTTGCCCTAATGCTTCTGCCATTTGATCAGTCGTCACCGGGCGAGGCTCTCTCTCAACCAAAACTTTAAGTATTTTACGCGGCGTGGGAGCGAGAGGTCTTTTAGGATTGCTGGGGTTCATCAATTTTACGCCATGCCAATAGCAATGCCATTGCAATAAATCTATCGTGAGTGCCCCCGAGCTCAAAGTATCTTGCTGCAAATCTCGCTCATCACTCACCATCAGCTTTTGCCTCAACACAGCTTTAAGTCTCCAGCACAATACTTGTTCGACATTGTGTTGATGTTTAGCGATAAAGTCTTGTGCAACCGCTTGTTCGATGGCTCGTTGCTCAATTCCGGTACCACTGTGCTCAGATAAATAAATAATCGGTAAATCTGGCCATTTTTGCTTTAGCTGTTTAGCAATACTGAAGCCTGCATCGTCATTGCCATTCATGTTCGCATCGAGAATGGCCACGTCGGGAGCTCGTTTTTTTGTGCGAATCGCTTGAGAGGCCGCTTCAACAAAACGATAGACCTCTACATGATTGCCCTCAAAATGCTCGGTTAGATCACTCAAATTCGCCGTTTTCAAGGTTTGCAGCAGTCGTTCTACCCAATGCGTTTGATCTTCAACCCAAAATATTTCCGTCATACCTAACCAACTCTTCTTCCAGCATAAACATGCCTTTAAGCTCTCAAATTCTGCGATTCAGAATAAAATAGCAACTATTTTTTGTGAACCACATCATACTTTTCACTTTCTCTTATTGGTTCAGAGAGCTGCAAGGCTATTCCTCTATATTTTTCACCGATTTTTCACCAGACATCGACAAACTGACCATCACAGAAAATCAACGCAAAACTCTACTAGGAGTCAACTATGTCAAATCAATGGCTATTGTTATGGTCCGATCACCCGACAGTCTCTGTCATGGTTTGGTTTACCATTATCGTACTGGTTCTCTATTTGGGCCGACATCAGGCGCATAACTTATTGTCGTCAATAGGACAAGGCGTCTATTCCACGATGCGCCTTTGGTCGTTTACCCTAAGGCGATTAGAACAAGCACTCAAGCAACGAAACCGCGAAGTTCTGCTAGCAGAAGGCGCTCGTGCCTGTGAGAAATCCATAGAACGAGAGTTTGAAAGAGTCAATGATCTCGTCAAACGTGAACTCAGCCAATACCCAACGCTTCATAGAGAAATATCAGAGGCGATTGAGAGTATTGAAAACGACTATCAAAAGTCGTCAGACATTACACCTCTTCCTCCTGCTTGGGGGGATGTTGTAGAAACCATCACAGCGTTACCTAACAATGGTGACTCGACCGTTAATCGCATTTTATCGAATATAAAAAAGGCGGTAGAAGACTCTCATCAGCAAACATTAAAAGCTTACAAGAAGGCCGCTGCAGAGCGCCATCAATTACTCGCAAGCATGCAACCAAATTGGCGAAAGCTTAATGAAAAAATGGGCAAAGTTAATGAAAAAATTACTGGCCTGGATGATCGAAGTAACGCCATTGATGAGCAAATGAAGAAATATGAGGCCATTCGAGCCAATTCCGACAGTGCGTTTAGCGCTCTAAGTTCTTCAGCGTTAACCCAGTTTTTTATTTCTGGTCTCGTTCTCGTGGTCGCCATACTGGGTGGTTTAATTAACTTTCAACTGATCGCCATGCCAATGTCGGAAATGGTGGGTGGAACAAGCTATATAGGCGCGATGAAAACATCGGACATAGCCGCACTGGTGATCATTTTAATTGAAATTGCCATGGGACTTTTCTTACTCGAATCACTTCGGGTAACGCATTTATTTCCTATGATCAGTAGTATGGATGACCGTATGCGTAAACGAATGATGATCGTTAGTTTTAGCATACTGTTTATCTTGGCTGGAATCGAAGCTTCACTAGCCTATATGCGAGACTTGTTGGCACTTGATCGAGAGGCTTTACAACAGTCTTTATCGGGTATGAGTGCAACCGCAGCGAATGCAGAATTTCGCTGGATTCCTTCTATTGGCCAAATGACCATGGGTTTTATACTACCTTTCGCCTTAGCATTCATTGCTATTCCTCTTGAGTCATTCATTCACTCATTACGCTCGGTTCTCAGTGTACTAGCGATTGGTGTTATCCGTTCATTGCAAGTCATTGTTCGTATTTTCGGAGGCATCGTTCGACATACCTGCAACGCGTTGATTCAACTGTATGACTTGGTCATTATGCTTCCGATTAGCATTGAACGACTTTATAACAGTAAGAGGAATCAGAATCACTTATCAGCATCGTCGACGACGATCGTCACTGAAAAAAAATCATCGTCTAAAGGCAAAAAGAACAAGCGCCAAACAATGGATGACGATCTCGCGATTGACACTATGGTTGATAACTTAAATCAAACCATTCGCTAGCCAACAATTAAACACATTTAGTGAGGAGTGAACTCATGAAGACAACCGTTAAAATTTGCCTATCGATATTAACCATGAGCATGATACTGGTAGGCTGCGATACCAAAGGACCCAGCCAAAGAGCTGTCTTTTTCTTAATCGATACCTCGGGTACTTATACGGAAGAACTCAATAAAGCTCAAAGTATTATGAACTATTTGCTAGCCACTTTAGACAGCGGCGACTCCATCGCGATGGCTCGTATTGATAGTGGAAGCTTTAGTGAAAAAGACATTATTGCGAAAACAACCTTTGATACTCGACCCAGTACAGCGAATGATCAGAAGCGCTTGTTTAAACATCAAATTGATCAGTTCGTTGACTCATTGGCCAGAGGAAGTGCCAACACGGATATTACGGGTGGCATTTTACAAGCGGCGGAATACGTCAATGAAACTCAAGCGGAAGAAAAATACATTCTTATTTTTTCCGATTTGGAGGAAGATCTAAAAGTAGGACATATCAGAGACTTTCCGATCGAGTTGAAAGGAATCAATGTCGTGGCACTGAATGTCACAAAACTGCGAAGCGATAATATCGACCCTCGTGATTATCAAAACCGCTTGAATCACTGGCAGGGGCGAGTTACTCAAGGCGGAGGTGAATGGCGAGTACTAAACGACTTAGAACGATTGGATAAGTTAATTAAAACTCGCTAGATTTAATAGATCAGTAACACTGAACGAGTACAACTGATGTGTAGTAGCTCATATTCGATCTGAAAAATTAGAACTAAGAGTTTGACCTAATCGTACAACTCATAATTCAGCAAACGGCCTAAAGCGGACGTTCAGCAACGCCGCCTTAATGGGCATTGTTTACGGAGTGGCGCTTTGGGGTATAGTGGCGTAGCCACCCCAAAGCGCCGCGGAGTAAACGATGTCCCATTGAAGGCCTGGTTAGGCATTGCATATTTCCTTGATAAGTTCGGCTTCATTGTACTTTTTGAACTCAATATTTGATGGCACATTTTCCGGCAACCAAACATCAGCATCATTTGTACCCGGTAAAACTGCGTAGCCTTGAGCTATGTGTATTGCTACTAGAGGTACCCGAACCGAATTGTTTTCATACTGTTGTGACTTAAACACAAATACATTATTTGAGACCCACTTACACCAAGGCCGTTGCCAGCACGATGCATGGAGTTTCAACGGGTTTTGGTGGATATGGCCGTGGCCGCCTTGCAGTGCGCCCCATGCTAAACAACCAACATCATTACCCATACTGGCCTCGGTAATTGTATAAGCAAGAGCGAAATGTTTTTTGTCAGGTGAGTAAATACATTCATCCTGAAAATACAAAGCTGGAAACGAACCTCTTTTGGGCCCTGGCAAACTTTCTATATCAATATTTTCAGGGATATTGCTCATCGTATTTTTGCCTAACGCCTGCATCTGCGGCAAGAAACAGCTGGCGGCTTTTGCGCCCGCGAAGCGGAAATGCGCAAAAGGTGACAGCTGTTTTTTGTCCGTAGCATGCACTTGATACTGATTGAGCCTTCTCCCCAGCCCGGCGGTTGCCCGCTAAGCTGGAAGGCGACGAAGCACTACAAGGGAGAAGACTCATGAACTTTTACCATAGCACCCACCGCCATTATTGTGGAATCGATCTGCATGCCCGCAGCCTGTATGTCTGCATCATCGACCAACAGGGCGAGGTACTTCTGCACAAAGAAATCAAAGCTCGCCCGGAACCGCTTCTGGCCCTGCTTGAACCGTTTCGTGATGACCTGGTGATCGGTGTCGAATGCATGCACTGCTGGTACTGGATCTCGGATCTGTGTGAAGAACACAGCATTCACTTTATCCTGGGCCATGCCTTGTATATGAAAGCCATTCATGGCGGTAAAACCAAGAACGACCGCATCGATTCCTTCAAGATCGCCATGCTCATGAAGGGCGGCAATTTCCCCCTGGCCTACGTTTATCCCAAGGAGATGCGGGCCACACGCGACTTGTTACGCCGACGCACCCGCATCGTCCAACACGGGGCCATGCTCAAAGCCCATGTGGTGAATACCACGAGCCAATACAACCTGCCGCCCAACAAGGCCAACCTGAAGAATATCGGCGCCCGGGAACAGGTTCGGGCGACGTTTGCCAACCGGGATGTCCAACACAACATCGATCTCGACCTGGCGATCATCGAGTGCTATCACCGGGAACTCAGCAAACTGGAAGATCACCTGGAACGGCAGGCCAAACAACACGATCCCACTTCCCTGAGTGTGCTGAAGACTATTCCCGGTGTGGGGCGCATCTTGGCGCTGACCATTCTCTACGAAATCGGCGACATCCAGCGCTTTGAATCAGTCCAGAAGTTCGCTTCTTACGCCCGACTCATCAAATGCAAAGCCGAGTCTGCCGGCAAGGTTTACGGAACCCAGGGCAACAAGATCGGCAATGCCCACCTGAAGTGGGCCTTCTCGGAAGCAGCGGTGCTGTACCTGCGGGGCAATGACAAGGCCCAGCGCTATCTACAGAAACTCCAGAAACGCATGAACAAACCCAAGGCGCTGTCCGCGCTGGCCCACAAGCTGGGCCGAGCTGCCTACTTCATGCTCAAGCATCAGAGGGTGTTCGATGAACAACGATTCCTGAAGGGTTAGTCACGCCACGGGGTGAGCATGACGTCTAACTGGATCAAACAGGATGATGACCGAAAGCCGGGTGTCCGCTGACTGGTACTCGATACCAAACCAGCCTTCTATCACCGCCGTTGAAGCCAGTCGCTTTGATTAGCCACCCCGTGGGCGTGCCTTAATACCATGAGCCAGTGCGCTTACACCGATCCTGAGCCTGACCCTAACTGGAGCTATGCAGCCAGATCCTTGAATAGTGCCAGTGATCGGTTAACCGATGAATGTCTGGTGCCCCTAACCCACCGATGGAACGACCGGTTAGGCTGTGGTCTAAAGCCACGTAAGAGAGCCCCTATATGTGTTTGCTGTGAGTGCCTGACAGCCCTACGAGACTGACGAAGCAGGCGTTCTCGCTCATGGGTTTAGGTTGGCCGCTGCCGCGGCCAAAAAAACCACTATTGCCTATTGATTCAGAGAAGGCTCATATGTGTTAGGCATTTTATTGTTCTGACCATATTACTTCACTACCGGCATTATCATGTTCTCCCCAACTTAACACAATTTGCCTTTTTGGATAATACTCTTTGTTACTTTCAAATCCATGAAAACGTAAAAAAACGTAGTGATCAAAACAACCATTTAACATGATATTTTCCTGCTTTGGCCTAACCAGTTCTGCTTCAATATCACTAAATGGTTCTGGAAATAAACCAGATTCATCTCTATTTAAACCAAAGTACGGTGTATTAGAATCAAGGGAAAACCGTTCAACATCGTAATACAGTTTTGATAAGCGATCCTGAGACAACCCTCTTGCGAACATTACTGAATCTGAATCTTCTCCACATGAATTAGCTTTGACACTCAAAAGTACAAACAAGGCAACCAAAATAATTACAAATATCGAAGCCAAAGCTACGATTGCGTACCAAAGTATTTTTAGAAATCTATTCATATCTTCTGTGACATTGCCTAACAGCTTATTCTATTCAGCAAACCACAAGTAAGAAACTTGATTTCGCCGAAAACGATTTTATTCATTTAATAATCAATAACTTATTTGCATCTGTTTGAATTGTTGACATTATTATTTCCACATAGTGTAAATAAAAATATATCCGTTAGAGCGATTTGCTATTTTTATCAATAAGTTACAACACTTTCAAAGCGTAGTAATAATAATTAACCGCTTCGAAGCCTCAACTTCCGCTTTAAGATATTAGCCGAAGGCTACTGTCTGATTATATTAAGCTCTCTTAATAAAAAATGTAAGATTGTATCCAGACTAATCCTACTGATGCACCTAAATCATTGTCTTTAAGATAGTCTGCCGCGAATTAATGTTCGCGGCTTTTCCCTTCATTTAATAGTGTTAATTTATGCTGTTGATTCAAGCGAAAATGGTCAAAGTCTCGCGCCAAAAACAAACGTCCATTAAAAACTTGTTCTGCCTCAACTCTCATTTGCTCTACGGATCCCTCTCCTTCCTGATTCGACTGATAACGCGCGCTAAAATGCGTCAGAATTAAATGAGGTACGGTAACTTCCTCCGCAAATTGAGCCACTTGTTTTGCGTAACTGTGGCCTACATTCGAAGCCTTGTCGGCCATATCTTCGGTGTAAGTCGACTCATGAACCAAAACATCTGCACCGTCACACATAGATTTCAACAAACTTGGATTGTCATTATCACCACAAATGACCACTTTATTACTGTGCTGCAATGACTCAACATAATCACTGGATAAAAATGTTTGATTATCAAACTCCACATCCACTCCCGACTGCAACCTCCCCCAGAGAGGACCTTGAGGTAAGCCTGCGAGCTTGAGCGCTTCGCTTTTCAAAACTTTCTGCGACGACGACTGAGTGAAACTATAAGCAAATGAAGGAACCCGATGCGACAGTGGTGTTATTGTCACTTTCACATCGTCAAACTGTTGTTCTGCTAGCTCTTCGGTCGCTATAAACTCTAAAGAATAAGGCAGATACATCTGTGTCATTTCCATGGTTGTCTCTAACCATGGTTTAATTCCCTGTGGAGCAATAATAACGAGTGACTCTGTTCGTCCGGCCACTCCAGCACTCGCTAAAAGCCCAGGTAAGCCATAACAATGATCGCCATGAACATGTGTTATCGCAATGGCACGTAAATTTTTCAGGGATAATTTGCAGTACTGAAGTTGATGTTGAGTAGCCTCTCCACAATCGACTAGAAACCAAGACTTTGACTGCCCAGCTTGCACCGCCACTGCGCTAACATTACGAGTTTTGGTTGGAACTCCCGATGAGGTTCCTAAAAATAAAATTTCCAAACTTAACTCCTAGGTTGGACTATGCTGCTATTGCTTTAATTATTGAACATTGAATAAGAGCGACTACTCTCCATCAATGAAATGATTAATTAAAATCATAGGACAATGATAAACGATCTTCCTACAATAAAGGCGCTAATTCTGTATCTTTAAAGTTCATAACGTTCAAAAGCCGTTTTTAGCTTGCGCCTGGCAGGCCATGACATCAGCAATGCGATCGGATAACCGAGCACACGAAATGGATTACAAAAATACAGCCATTTCGGTCTAGCGTACCAACGACAGCGTCGTTGTTTTAAATATTCAGTATCGTATTGCCAGTCGGGCATGATGAACCAAAACATGCAGGGAAAAATGAGAAAGGAATCAACCGCAAACGCTCCACATATATCCGTAGTCGCCACACGGTTTATGTCTTTCCAGCTGGAAAATACTTTTCTTAACGCTCGAGAATAGGTGCGTAGTTCTTGTTCAGTCAATGTTGAGTCGGCCCATGTATACGACATCACTTCCCATAAAACATGTTGCTTTTCCCTTTCCTTCGCCTCTCGGCTTACGTCAATGCAAGACTTCATGACTTTGCTTTCCATCCTTTAGAGTTTAATGTCTAAACGCTCATTCATATTAAAAGATCACTTAGGTTTATGACGGCTATTCAGACTCATTCGCCAAGAACTCAGTTAACAGACGACTGTGTATCTTCTCTTTGTATTCACCCAATTATCGTCATATCTTTCAATTCTAACCTGTGTGCAACGTCTCTCCCAGAAAGTGACCATTATGTTCTTTAAATGGCACTTTGGAACTTTACGGTAAGCAATTGAAACTTTCAAACAAAGTTAACTTTCCTTTTCTGCATAAACTGCTTGAGGCGTTAGCAGTATTTATTCCTGTTCGTTAATTGAGTCTTGGGGTATCGCACAGATTCTGCGAAGGAGACACTACCAACAGGCTGAAAATGTCACAATAAAAAAATAAGGATTTACTATGCGAAACAGTAACTTAATTCAAAGTGTAGGCGCAATAGCCCTGTTCTTTGCAAGCCAACTTAGCTACTCCGTTGAAGAGTCCGATGGTCACCTTAATCATCAATCATTAGCGAACAATTCCCAGCAAAACTTGAAACCTCAAGTTCAGAAAATAGCTAACCATGTTATTCTTAAAGCTGTCATTGCTGATCCAATAAGCATGAAACAGATGAATAGAGTAGCCTTTGATGATCACGGTTCAACACGTATAAAAATTCACCGGCCAAACGCCAGTTTCATTCAAGTACATTTTAATAAGCTCCATTTACCACCCAACGCCTATATCGAGGTTAAAGATCCGAGTTCAACGCAAGTGCATCGGTATGGCGATGGTCAAACTTCGTTATACACACTAAAAAATGGCGATGATGGTACCTCGTCTTTTTCCGCACTTTCTATCTTTGGTGAAACCGTTATTGTCGAGGTTAAAATTTCACAAACAGACGATCAGAAAAATGCGCAACGCTATGTTGCAGAAGTGGATAGTATTATGGAAGGTATTCCAGAAAATCAACTAGATGAGCAATGGAATCCTTTAGAGTATGAGCCGGAATCAACCTGCGGCGTCAATGAGCGTCGAGACGTACAATGTTGGGCTGACTCACATCCCATCGAATTTGAACGCTCAAGACCCGTTGCCCGCTTACTGATAAATGGTTCAGCGTCATGCACAGCATGGCGAGTGGGCCCAGATAACCGAATGTTTACAAACAACCATTGCATTTCATCAGCCACCGGACCCAGTCGCACTGAAGTCTGGTTTAACTATCAAAAAACTGGTTGTAATAGTGGCAGCACACCCAATCGAGTTATCGTAACCGGCGATCAATTATTATCAACCAGCGCCGATCTCGATTACACATTATTCACATTGAAAAACTTTCAACAAGTCGAAAGCTTTGGCTATTACGGACTCGATGTTCGAGCACCTACAGCCCAAGAAAGAATCTACATTCCACAACATGGTCGGGGCCAACCCAAACAACTCGCTATTGAAAGTGATCAAAACACGGATGGACTATGCCGAGTGGATGTGGTGCTCGCGGATGGATCAGCGCCAGACACCGACATGGGCTACATGTGTGACACCATTGGAGGCAGTTCAGGCTCACCGGTTATTGCAGCGGCTAGCCATAAAGCGCTGGCTCTGCATCATTTTGGCGGGTGTCCCAATCAAGGAGTCTTAATGAATCTGATTTGGCCAAATGTTTCCGAACACTTTGGTGGGGTTATTCCTGATGGCGACAACACGCCACCCACTGGTTCTGAACCTAATGCAAACTTTAATGCTGAAGTAAATGGATACAATGTACAATTTACCGATTTAAGTAACGATGCCGATGGTCAAATTGTTTCACGTCAATGGCAGTTCGGAGATGGAGAAAGCAGTACGCAAAAAGATCCATCGCATCAATATTCGAATGCAGGCGACTATTCAGTTGTGCTTAAAGTTATCGACAACGATGGCAATCAAGCGCAAGCAACCAAAATCGTTTCGATCAGTAACTTACCTAACGAAGGTCTTGAAAAAGGCGTAGCGATAACTAACTTACAGGCCGATCGATACGAAGAACTTAACTTCTTCATCGATCTTCCATCAGATAGCCGTAACCTAACCTTCAATCTTTCTGGAGGCTCTGGCGATGCTGACTTATACGTAAAGTACGCTCAAGCACCTACCACGAGTGATTATGACTGTCGACCGTATCGCAGTGAAAATACTGAGTCATGCAGTTACTCGCGAGCAAGTGCTGGCCGTTATCATGTGATGATTCGCGCTTATCAAAGCTTCAGTGGTACGCAACTGATCGCGGACTACCAAGAGTCGGTCGATGGCGTCGGCTTTGTCGAGAGTAATATTTCAGATACTCAAGGTGGATGGAAGCATTACGAACTTGATCTTCCGAGTGGTCTTGCGACACTCCGAGCGGTGATGTCTGAGGGCAGTGGTGATGCAGATCTCTATGTTCGTTTTGGCGCACAACCAACCACTTCAAGTTACGATTGCCGCCCTTATCGTAACGGAAATAATGAACAATGTGACTTCACCAATCCACAGTCCGGAATTTGGTATTTTAGCATTCGAGCCTATTCAACCTATTCAGGCACCAACCTTGAAGTCTCAGGGGAATAACGTTTTGTAGCACACGTCTGCGCCATGGATGGCGCAGCTTCTTTGGAATAGAACTTGAGCAAGTTCGCTTTGTCACGCTTTCTATTGGCGCGACGATTCACCGAGCAGCTGTTCAAATTGTTGCGCATTGATTGGTCGACTGTAAAAAAATCCTTGCCCGTAATCGACCCCCATATGTTGTAGCAGCCGAGCAACCGTCTCTGTTTCAATGCCCTCTGCAACGGATTTCATTTCTAATGATCGACTTAAAGCAATAATACTTTGCAACAGCCGAATGTGTTTATCGCCTTTATCTAAGTTAGTGACAAAAGCTCGATCAATTTTTAGTTTCTGAATAGGGTATCGATACAAATAGCTTAAAGAGCTGTAACCCGTGCCGAAGTCATCTAAGGCAATACTGATACCTAAACTAGATAAAGATGCTAAAAACCTATCGACATTTTCTGACGCATCTAAATACAAAGACTCAGTCACTTCAAGCATCAAGCAACTCGCGGGTACTTTAAGTCTATTAAGTGTGGACTCTATAAACTCCAAAAGCGTTTGGTCATGAAACTGCTTTGCCGACAAATTTACGCTAATTTGTTGAATTGAGTGCCCATTACCTTGCCATCTGGTTAAGTCTTCCAACGCTTGTTCGACTAACCAACGTCCAACAGGAAGTATCAAATCATTTTCTTCTAGCAATGGAATAAACTCCACTGGGCTAACCATCACACCCGTCGGCCCATCAGGATGCCAACGCATCAATGCCTCTGCTCCCACAATCTCTTTCGACTCGAGATCAACGATGGGTTGATAGAATAAACTAAACTCCTTTCTTGCGAGCGCATCACGCAACTGACTGTCTAGACGATAACGAGCAACGGTTTTATCCAGCATCATTTCTTCGAACATAACCGGTTCTAAGGTTGACTGTTGCTTAGCATTCTTGAGAGCAATTTCTGCATAGTGCAAACTTTTCTCAGCACTGAATAGACCTATTTCCCCTATCATATAACCACAGTTAAAACGAATAGTAATATTGTGACCGTCCCAAGAAATAGCCTTATCAAATCGATGTTCGATCCTCTCTAATACTTTTGTAACCGCTAATTCAATAGCGTCTGAGTGCAAATAAAAAGCAAAGCAGTTTCCTGAATACCGCGTCAGTGAATCTTGCTGTCGCAATAAGTAGGCTATTTCGGAAGCGACGTGTTTTAATAAGCGGTTGCCAAACTCAAGAGAATATTGACTGTTAATGACATTCATACCCACCACATCCAAAACCACCAGTGCATAAGTACTGCCTTGATTTCTGGGATGCTCTAACATTCGAGTTAAATTCTCTAGAAAAGTATCTTTAGAGCAGAGCTGGGTCAGAGGATCGTAGTGACTCATCTGGTAGATGGTATTTAAATCTTGGTGACGACCAATAACAAACGCTAACTGCTGTTCAATTCGCTCCATTAAATCATAATCTAATGTCATCAATTTTTGCTTAGAGCAAAAGGATAGAACAACAAAAAATAATGGTCGGGTACTGATTCGATGAATAAGATGCGTAAGTTCCATGCCTTGAGTCACTCGAACCCAAGTGGTTGATTGTGCCAAGGATGCGTCTAATAATTGTTCCGACCACTCGCTGTCGTTGACCTGAAATTCAGCGATAAAATCCATCGTATTTGCGCGATGACTTGATTCAACAAGATACTCATAACCCGTGGCATGAATCAGTAAAAAGCTATCAATTTTTCCTGCATCAATTAATAGATTTGCGATAGCGGACGATGCTTCTTGTACATCGGATGTTCTTGAAGTGGCACTGATCACTTCGCTGATTATTTCGGTCTTTTCTTTCTCAAGAAATAGTTCTCGAGTTTTAAGCTCAGCGAATTGCTCAAGCTGTTCTCGCTTTGCCTTTTCTCGTTTTAACTTCAAGCGCAAACGCTGAAGCTCTTGAGTTAATTCATCCTTGTCGAGCGCCATTCAACTAACCGGTAATTTCTATACGAATATGGCATTGTTCCGCCCCATGATGAATACATTGAGGTTGAGAGACTACAACGGTTTGATCAAAGGTTTGAGCGGCACCTAATGTCAGCCCTTCAGCCAAAGCACACATTCCTCGGTCAGAAATGTATTCAATGACTAATACATTATCGGTGCGCTCAATAAAATTAAAGTGGGGAACCTTTGCATTAGGATAAAGCTGTCGGACATGCGGATGAATGATGTCGTTCAGACTCAACACAAAATCAAATACATGGTTAAAGCGTTGAAACATTTCGGGCCATTTTGCTTGAAACTCAACAATTGCTTTTTGCCCGAACCACCTCAATACTTCTGCTGGCGTTAATTCTAACGTTTGTGCGGCCAGTTCGACCAAGCGTACTACTTCGGCATCGTCGTAATTACCTAAGCTATGATAAATACCGTCCGATCCGGCTGCAGAGAGCAATTTCTCCCAGGTTTCTTCGCCAAACTCGGCGCTAACCACTTTCTCCAAAGTGATGAATATCATTCCGATCATGAACGGCCTCTAGGGGTAGCTGACGTCTTCAAGCTAAGTATAGAAGCCTATAGATAAGTTTCAATAAAGCCTATCAATTAAGCCAATTGCCTTCTGTCTTACAAAGCGCTGAAAGTTTCAAATTTTGAGATAATGCATCAATGCTTTACTGCTGAGAGCAGAGCCTCAATATCCGTTTGCTGTAAGGAGTCGGTTTCTAGTTTGCGAATACACTCTGTAACGAACTGGTTAATAGGTGCTTTCAGGCCTAGTTTATCAGCCGCTTCCATTACCGCTCCATTTAAAAAAGTGACTTCCGTTACTCGTTTCTGTTGAACATCTTCCCACATTGACGATCGAGCGGTCGGATCAATCGCAAGCATGGACCGTGCAATCATTCGGAAAATAATGGTCGGTAAGCGTAATATTCGCGGGATCCAATGAGGAGGAACCTGAGTTAACTGGGCTACCCTTTGTTGATTACGAGAACAAATCTGTAACCATTCACTCATGGCTTCGGCAAGGACTTTACGCCACCTAACATCAAGTAACTCTTGTTTAATGGGCCGATCAACAATGGCGTTTAATGCGTTATTTAAATTCAGCAGCAGCTTTCCATTGATCACGGCTTGAATATCATCAACTGGCTTAATCGACGTATTTAATTGAGATGAATGATCGTCTAGTCGATTAGCTAATGCTTCAGCAATAGACGTCGACGCTAGGTAAAAATCACCTTGCGTGCTTTTATGATAGTGAGCGTTCGGCAAGGTTAGAACGTTAAATAACGTGATGCCTCGATAACATTGGCGATCCTGCAATTCAGGTAAAACCGACTCTACCGCTCCAATACCATTTTGCATAAAATAAATGATCGAATCAGGAGAAGTTACCTCACGAATCTGTTCAATCGTCGACGCGAGTTGATGTCCTTTCACCATTACAAAAAGCACATCGATTCGATCTGACCTATTCTGCTCTGACGTTAAGTTTGGATGAACGTCGATGTCTAAACCCTGATAGTCGGTTAAACGAAGTCGTCCACTTTTCGTGACTTCATTCTTCCAACGATCTCGCGCCAGATACGCCACTGGCACTCCGGCGCGTTGCAGTAATCCTCCTAAGAAACTTCCCGTTGCTCCGGTACCTAAAATAGCCACTTGCATTGTATCAGACTCTGACATAACCTTTTCTCAGGATTATATAACCGTTTCTCAGGATAATTAAGTTAAGGCAAATGCGCCTTGGCCAAATACTCCGTCGACTGCATCTCTTGCAAACGACTCAGTGTTCGACGAAATTCAAACGCCAAACCATTTCCGTGATAGATATCGTGCATATCAACCGCTGCAGCAATAATCAATTTCACGTGTCTCTCATAAAACTCATCAACCAAACTGATAAAGCGACGCATGGCATCATTACTGTCGTCAGACATAGCCTCAAGGTTCCCTATCAATACCGTATGGTAACACCGGGATAATTCAATATAATCAGAATGACTGCGTGGAGTATTACAAATCGCATTAAAATCAAACCAAACGACCCCTTCTGCTAAGCGGACCGTATCGATCAAACGACCTTCAACTTCAATTTGAGTTCCGTCGGGCTCTATTTCAGTCGCCAAGTGCTCAAAGCTAAACTGCAAATTTTTCTCCGCGGCTGAATCTAGTGGAAAGTGATAAATTTCAGCTTGCTCTAACGTACGCAATCGATAATCAATGCCACCATCCACATTCTCAACATGCGTGTGCCGTAAAACCAAATCGATCGCCGGCAAGAATCGCTCTCGTTGCAATCCATTCCAGTAGAGTTTTTCTGGCGGTATATTCGATGTCGCCACAAGAGACACACCTTGTTTGAATAACGCTTCAAACAGTCCACCCAAGATCATCGCATCGGTAATGTCGCTCACAAAAAATTCGTCAAAACAAATTACCAGAATGTCTTTTGCCATATCTTCAGCAATTTTTTGTAAGGGATTGGTTTGTCCTTTCAACACCTTTAATTGTGCGTGCACTTCATGCATAAAGCGATGAAAATGTAACCGCATCTTCTCTTCAAAGGGTAAGCAATCGTAGAAGGTATCGACTAAGTAAGTTTTTCCACGTCCAACACCGCCCCAAAAGTACAATCCTTTTACTGGCTGTGGAGAACTCACCAGAGACTTCACTCGACTCAATAAAGACTGCTTTTGTTGATGTCGCTGAATTAGCCGATGATAAAGATCATCAAGTAACGCGACCGCATTGGCCTGAGCCTGATCTTTTTGAAAATCACTGCGCTTAAGATCATAGTGATATTTTTCTAGCGGTGTAATTTTTTCGTTCATTCAAATCACTGCTTTATTTTGACTATACCAAACAAGAACTCAGGTTAATTTAATGTGTTCAATGCTTACTATAAAGTCTACTTCGAATTCTAATAAGGAATGTCTATCAACCCAATTACGCATTTTCAACAGCTTGATAGGTGTTTATTTTCGACGTTAAACGCTGCTCTAAAACTTCTCGCAACTCGACTAATCGCGAGTGAAAAAAGTGTCCAGCGCCGGTCATAACAACCCAATCGGGACGTGGCGATAGATTCTCAACCCACTGCTCCGTCGCGGTGAAGCTGACCACTTCATCGGCATCGCCCATGATGGTTAACCAGTCGCACATTGGGTGCTGCATTGACGCAAAAACGCCACGCTCAACTGGAGGTGCCACAGAAATGAGTTGTTCAACTTGATATTCATGAGCCACCATTGCTGAAATCCATGAACCAAATGAAAAACCTGACAACCATAATGCATAACCGGGAAATTGACGCTGAGCCCAGTCTATCACGGCTCTAAGATCATCCATTTCACCGAGACCTTCGCCATACTCACCAGCACTTTTACCGACGCCACGAAAATTAAAGCGAACAGCAACGGCTCCCATTGTCGCTTGGGCTCTCGCGACCGTATAGATGACCTTATTGGTCATGGTTCCAGCGTGCTGAGGGTGTGGATGGCAGCAGATGGCGACCACTTTTTTGGCATACGATGCTTCAGGCCAATCGATAATGGCCTCTAGATCACCCGAAGGCCCTTCTAACATTACTTTCTCACTGCGCGGAGAACCCATTCCTAATCCTCTTAACGTTCAACGTTGGTTCGGTACAAACGACCGACATTTTCTCATCTTTAATCGCAACACTCAATTTAGCCTGAAGTTTTATAGTCACCCATTGAATTATCTGATAGATCCCCCATCTATTACATCTGGTAATCTATCCATCTGCGCATTAAGTAGCCCGACCATTCAAAGGCCCAAACGACCATGGCAATTCGTAAAATTTTAAAAATGGGACACCCTCTCTTAACGCAAACGGCTGAGCTCGTGAAAGCGTTTAATACCGAGTCATTGGATCAACTGATCATCGATCTTAATGATACGATGGAGGCGAACAATGGTGCCGGTTTGGCAGCGCCGCAAATAGGTGAAATGCAACAAGTTGTGATTTTCGGCGTTCAAAAAAATCCCCGCTACCCAGACGCCGAGAGTGTCCCCTACACGGTACTGATTAATCCGGTGATTACGCCGTTGAGTGATGAGATAGAATCTGGCTGGGAAGGTTGCCTATCAATTCCGGGGATGCGCGGCTTAGTTCCTCGTTATACTCACATTCGTTACCAAGGTGTTGCTCCAAACGGTGATCCGATCGATATTGAAGCGAAAGGATTTCATGCTAGAGTCGTACAGCATGAGGTAGACCATCTTTTTGGCACTTTGTATCCAAGACGAATCAAAGACTTGCGATATTTCGGCTTTGAAGATGAACTTTTTCCCTCAGATCAGTCGTAAATAAGGTAAACTTTGACTATTATAAGCTTAGCAATCTATTTCAAGGGGAGATATACATGGAATGGCTAATCGGCTTGGTTGTGGTAGGTGTCACAGCTGCTGTCGCCTACAGTATTGGCAAGCGCCAAGCACCTTCGCACAAAAAAATTGAACAGCTAGAAAACCTTGTCGTTGAGAAGGATCGTGAACTGCAAAATTTTCAGGCAAAGGTCAACCACCACTTTGAAACCTCCGCTGACCTATTCACCCGAGTGACCAACGACTACCAAGAGTTATACAACTATATGGCCAAAAGTTCTGCTCACCTCGGCGGCAGTCAAGCCTTTAAAAATGCACTCGAAAATCAGAGCCAACAACAATACTTGCACGCTCATGCGCATATGGATGACGAGTTTAAAGGCGAAGATACCTTTAGCAATGAAAGCTTTTATCACGCGCATGAATATCGCAATAGTGACGATACGAAAGAGGAAGAAGAAGCCACTAAAATCGATGTCGAGAGTGACAATTCCGCTGACATTATTCACTTAGATAAGCAAAAAGAAAAGTCTGGCGAACCGCCGCTCGATTATGCCGTCAAAGAAAAAGGTGTCATTAATCATAATAGTTTGAACATGGAAAATGTGAAAACCTAATCGAACGAATGAACCGCGCATTCAAAAAACCTCGTTTTACGAGGTTTTTTTTTGCATTTTATAAATCCACGATTGAAAATTTTTTCGGGAACCCTACATAGAGACTTAGAGTCTGAGAATCATTGTCGTATGACACGAAACTGTTTATCAACAAACCAAGGATTTTACTGATGCTCAATAAACAGCTTTTGCTCACCGTATGTCTTTATCTAGGCGTCTCAGCTGCGTGGGCAAGCCTTCCAACTCAAGTAAACGACCAAGCCTTGCCGAGCCTAGCGCCAATGCTCCAAAAAGCCAACCCGGCAGTGGTTAATATCGCGACGACAGCAACCATAGAAACGCCGTATATGCGAGATCCCGTGTTTGGATACTTAATTCCACCACAACGCCAAAGACAAGCCAACAGCCTTGGCTCAGGCGTCATCATTGATGCTCAAATGGGACTCATTCTCACGAATCATCATGTCATTCGCGGTGCCGATGAAATCCAAATTTCTCTCGAAGATGGCCGTGAGTTTGAAGCCAAGTTAGTCGGCTCAGATGAAAAAACCGACGTCGCCTTACTCTCCATCAATGCAGACAACTTAACCGCGATACCTCTTGGAAATTCCGATGCTCTGCAAGTCGGCGATTTCGTGGTGGCAATAGGTAACCCATTCAGTCTCGGGCACAGCGTAACCTCGGGTATTGTCAGTGCCAAAGGTCGCTCTGGTCTTGGCATTGAAGAATACGAAGACTTTATTCAGACCGATGCGGCGATCAACCCAGGCAATTCCGGGGGAGCACTGGTGAACTTGCGTGGTGAACTCGTCGGAATCAATACCGCTATTCTCGGACCTAAAGGCAACATTGGAATTGGTTTCGCCATTCCAATTAATCTTGCGCAAACCATTACCCAGCATTTGGTTGACTATGGCGAAGTTCGTCGCGGGATCCTCGGGGTTTCGGTGCAAGAACTGACACCAAGCTTAGCCAGAGCACTCGATGTAACCAAAGGAAATGGCGTTGTTGTCACCGAAGTCGTCTCAGGTTCTTCGGCAGCCGATGCGGGCATCCAAACCACCGACATCATTGTTTCGGTGAATGGCCGTAAACTAAAAACCGCTGCCGATTTACTCAACCAAGAAGGGCTGTTGCCGGCAGGGAGTCGAATTGAGTTACAAATTTTGCGCGATGGAAAGAGTTCGACCGTCAGCTTAGTCTTGCAAGAACCAGAGCTGGTCGTGCGCAAAGGAGAAACGCTTCATCCCCTTCTCGACGGCATCGAGTTGACGGTGCAAAAAGGCGCCAGCTCTGATCAAGGTGTGACCGTCAGTCAAGTAGAGCGCCGCTCTCGAGCTGCCTATTTTGGATTAAGACAAGGCGATAGAATTGTCGCGGTGGGTCGGTTTAGAACAGGGAATCTTGATCAACTCGCCCAAATTCTTAGCAAAGCCGGTCGAGCATTACCGCTGACGGTTATGCGTGGAAAAGAGCAGTTTTTGATCGTCATTCGATAATTCCTCTTCAAATAAAGCCGACGGTTTCAAATTTCACCGTTGGCTTTATTTGTTATCCAGCTCAACTCAGGTACTATGCGGTATCTTATTATTTATTGGCTGCTGTTAGTGAAATTTTGGTTTAAATACATATCAATTGGGCTTATCGCCGCACTGGTTTACCTATTACTATGGTCCGATGCTCCGGTTAGTTTTGAGTTACGACAGTGGCTGGCCAATCGACTGGTCTTTTCGGTTCAACCACAACCGACACTAGAACCTAAAATTGATTCAGTTCTGCAAGCCAGTTACGCCGATGAAATTGCACAAACCGCCGCAGCCGTGGTCAGTATTCAAACCGTCTTTAATAAAGGCACTTTATCCAAGAACCCTAACCCAACCAGTTTAGACGACCAATATCTTGTCAATGTCGGTCTAAATGTTGGCTCAGGCGTTATCATTGACTCTCGAGGCTATGTCGTCACCAACTACCACGTGATTCACAATGCAGATTCCATCAAGGTTCAACTCTCCGATGGACGCCAGAAAATTGCGAGTGTGATCGGCAGTGATCCCAATACTGACTTAGCCTTATTATTCATTGATCTTGAAAACCTGCCGACTCCAAGAACCAATGAACAAAGACAGGTTAGAGCCGGCGATATTGTGTTTGCAATCGGCAATCCGTATGGACAATTTGATCAGACAGTGACCATGGGAATTGTTTCAGCGACTCGCTCGGTTCGCACCGACTTTCCAATTTATCAAATTGATGCGGCCATTCATCCTGGCAATTCGGGAGGCGCATTGATCAACGCCTACGGTGAATTGATTGGAATCACTGCGCAACAATTAGCAACCCGAAATGAAAGCGCGGCACAAACCGGCATAGGATTCAGCATTCCTTATCCGGTCGTAAAAAGCATCGTCGATGATTTGATGGACGATGGAAAAATTAGCCGTGCTTGGGTTGGATTTCGAGGCGGAATATTAAATGAGCGTGGCCATCAAGCTTTCGCACCACCGCAGAGCAATTTTGGTGAAGGAATCGCGGTCACTAGTGTTGAGGCCGGAGGCCCAGCGGCAACCGCAGGGCTAGAGCCTGGGGACTTTATCACTCATATTAATGACATTTTAATTACTTCACCCAATCAAGCCTTTGAAATCATTTCCAATGCGAAGCCGGGAGACAGCATGAACTTTACCCTCTTTCGTCAAAAGGAAGAAATGCATTTGAGCTTGACCGTGAGCGAAGCGCCGAGAGTGCGTCAATAACTTTCACGGCAGTGAAAATTAAGCCATAAAAAAAGCCGCAGTCGCGGCTTTTTTTTATGGTTCGAGAACAAGATAAAGCCGATTAAACTCTGCCTTATCTTTGCAGTCGTTAAGACGGAATTCGACGAATTTTCGCCCCCATTAACTGCAACTTCTCTTCGATACATTCATAGCCACGATCGATATGATAAATACGGTCAACGATGGTGTCGTCTTGAGCAACCAGTCCAGCGAGCACTAAACTTGCCGATGCACGTAAATCCGTTGCCATCACTTGTGCACCTTTCAAACCTTCTACCCCTTTCGTGAATGCGGTATTTCCTTCGATTTTCATATCAGCGCCCATACGACACATTTCAGGAACGTGCATAAAACGATTTTCAAAAATGGTTTCTGTTATTGTTCCTGCACCCTCGGCAATTGCATTTAGTGCGGTGAATTGCGCCTGCATATCGGTAGGAAATCCAGGATAAGGCGCCGTTTTGATATTCACCGCTTTTGGTCGACGCCCTTCCATATCCAACTCAATCCAATCATCACCGGTCGTGATTTTCGCGCCCGCTTCTTCTAATTTTGCGAGAACAGAATCTAAAATTTTAGGATCAGTGTCTTTAACCTTAACTCGGCCGCTGGTAATTGCCGCAGCAATCAAATAGGTGCCGGTTTCAATACGATCTGGCAACACATTGTAATGAGTACCTTGTAAGCGCTCGACACCATCGATAACAAGCTTATCGCTACCAATACCTGAAATTTTAGCGCCCATAGAATTTAAGCAGTGAGCTAAATCAACGACTTCAGGTTCTCGAGCGGCATTTTCAATAATGGTCTGCCCTTCGGCCAACGTCGCGGCCATTAAGATGTTTTCAGTGCCCGTCACGCTGACTAAATCCATAAAAATATGGGCGCCTTTTAGACGTCCGTTACTCCGAGCTTTAATATAGCCACCTTCAACGGTGATTTCGGCGCCCATTGCCTCAAGCCCTTTAATATGAAGGTCAACAGGACGAGTCCCGATGGCACAGCCACCCGGCAGCGATACGTCGGCTTGACCATACCGCGCCACTAATGGTCCTAAAACCAAAATCGATGCGCGCATGGTTTTAACCAGCTCATAAGGTGCTTCAAAACTGTTTATTGTGCTGGTATCAATTTCAACGTTTAATTTTTCGTCAATGGTTAAGCTACATCCCATACGACCAATCAATTCAATGGTCGTGGTCACGTCGTGTAAATGAGGGACGTTTCCTACGGCGGTTTTACCATCTGCCAATAAAGTCGACATTAATATAGGCAAAGCGGCATTTTTTGCCCCAGAAATTCGAATTTCACCTGACAAGGGTTTTCCGCCAGATATCAATAACTTATCCATTAAATGCTCCGATAAATATTATTCTTGTAGGGTTAAAAACCCACTAACCTAAATTGAAAGCGCTCGCTTTCGCCCACTCTTCAGGGGTATAAGTTTCAATGGATAACGCATGAATCGCACCACTTTTGATGTGCTCATTCAATACTTGATATACCATTTGTTGCTTCTTAACTGGGCGCTGCCCAGCAAACACTTCTGCCACAATGCGCACCTTAAAATGGCTACCATCGCTGTCTGCAGCGATCTCGGCCCCTTCAAATGCCTCATTTAAAAGCGTTTTAATTTCTTCAGGAGTCATGACGTTGCCTTATGGTTACTGACCAGAAAAAAGACCGCAATTCTGACTGAAGCCGTTGTGAGTGTCCAGCCAGCGCAGAAAATTAACCTCCTTATTTTACTATATTTCACGTCAAGCGCCGCATTAACTGCAAAACTTTGTCACGATTTAAACAAGTATTTCCATAATTTCTGGCGTACAATCTCTCGTGATGAAGACAAATAAATTTAAAAATTCCTTGATTCCTTACCTCTATCCCCCTTTAATAGGCGGCTTTGCCAGATTTCAGGTGATTTAACACTCTATGATGTTTCAATATTTCGCGCTTGTCGTGTCCGGAATTGCTTTGCTCGTATGGAGCGCCGATAGGTTTACCGATGGTGCCGCAGCTTTCGCTCGTAACCTTGGTGTAAGCCCTCTCATCGTCGGCCTCACCATCGTTGCCATCGGCTCGTCAGCACCTGAAATATTCATCTCTTTAAACGCTTCTTTATCCAACAATCCTGAAATTGGGCTGGGCAACGCCATTGGCTCGAACATCACCAACATCGCCTTTGTACTTGGTATTTCAGCATTAATTAAGCCGCTTCATGTTGAGTCTGGCACGATTAAGCGTGAGTTTCCGGTACTACTCGGTATTACTCTTTGGGCTTCATTTTTGCTCCTCGACGGTGATCTCACGGCTATGGAATCCTGGCCTCTCATTGTTGGACTAACCATCTATGTTGGCTGGCTCATTCGTGTCGGAATGAAAACTCGCGTCCGCCAAGATTTAATGCTGCAAGAAATCGTCGATGAGTTACCCGATACGATGACCAATTCAAGAGCAGTGATGTGGATCGTGATCGGTATGGTGCTACTGCAAGTCAGCTCGAAAATGCTGGTTTATGGAGCCTCGAACATCGCCGCACATTTTGGAATCAGTGACTTAATCATTGGTTCAACCATTATCGCCATTGGCACCAGTTTGCCTGAATTAGCAGCATCGGTTGCCGGTGTTCTTAAAGATGAAGATGAAATGGCTTTAGGTAACGTCATTGGTTCGAATATCTTCAATTTACTCGCAGTCATGAGTTTGCCCGGTATCATTATCGGTATCGAGTTCCACAATAATACCGATAATGTATTGTACCTAAACGTGCTGCCGATGATTGGACTAACGCTTGCCATGGGTATCATGGGCTACGGCTTTGCCGGTAAAAAAGGCCACATCAACCGGATTGAAGGCGGACTTTTAGTCGGTGCATTTATCGCGTGGCTGGCCATGTCAGCGTTAGCCGAGCTCGGACGAATCTAGTTTCCTTAGCATTCATCAACGATTGTCACGGATAAACCGCGCAACTGAGCAAAGTTTTCGTTATAATCCAACGATTTAGTCAAGCAACGAGATTGCCATGCAAGACCCTAAACATTTGATCGATTTGGGACTTTCTGTCCTGACCATCGAGATTGCAGCACTAGAAAAGTTGCGCCACTCAATCAATCAACAATTTGCTGAGGCCTGCCAGATCCTACTCGCCTGTCAAGGTCGTGTCGTGGTCACAGGCATGGGAAAATCGGGGCATATTGGCAACAAAATCGCAGCAACTTTGGCCAGCACAGGCACGCCTTCCTTCTTCGTTCACCCTGGAGAAGCCAGTCATGGCGATCTCGGAATGATCACCCGCGGCGATGTCGTGCTAGCACTATCAAACTCCGGTGAAACCGAAGAAATAACCGCCATATTGCCGGTTATTAAGCGTAAAAATGTGCCTCTAATCAGTATGACCGGCAACCCAAATTCTACGCTTGCTCAACTAGCCGATGTCAACCTTGACACCAGTGTCGAGCAAGAAGCCTGTACACTCAATTTGGCCCCAACGGCTTCAACGACCTCTGCTCTAGTCATGGGTGATGCATTGGCCATAACCTTACTCGATGCGCGCGGCTTCAGCCCCGATGACTTTGCATTATCTCACCCAGGCGGCAGCTTGGGCCGCAAACTGCTACTTAAAGTCAGCGATATTATGCATAAAAATGGCGAGGTCCCCTGCGTCAGTGAAGACTTATTGCTTAAACAAGCCTTGTTAGAAATGACCCAGAAACGACTGGGCATGACCGCTGTTGTTACCACAGATAACGAATTACTAGGCGTGTTTACTGACGGTGATTTACGCCGTTCTATTGAACGCAACGTCGACTTTACCACATCGACCATCGGTGACTTGATGACTCGCAACTGCTTTACTATTGAACCGGATATGCTGGCGGTAGAAGCGGTGCAAATTATGGAACAAAAATCAGTGAATGCTTTGATCGTGACCGATGAAAATAACAAAGTCGTTGGCGCACTCAACATGCACGATTTACTGAAAGCCGGAGTCGTTTAATGTCAAACCAAGACTACTCTTCAGAATTACTCTCTCGCGCCGCAAAGATTCAGCTTTTAATCATGGATGTAGATGGTGTGTTAAGCGATGGCAAAGTCTATTACACCAATGGCGGCGAAGAAATAAAGAACTTCAATATTAAAGACGGCTTGGGTATTAAGCTCCTACATCAAAACCACATCAAAACCGCAATCATTACCGGACGCCAATCGGACATTGTTGCGCGTCGAGCAGCAGAGCTAGGTATTACTAGTGTGTTTCAAGGCAAAAGCAATAAGCGCGATGCTTTCCAGCAGCTGCTTGAGCAACATCAGCTTGAGCCATCTCAAGTCGCGCACGTGGGTGATGATTTGCCAGATCTTCCTTTAATGCAGCTCGCTGGCCTCGGCATTGCGGTAAGCGACGCTAACTGGTTTGTAAAACACAACGCCGACTGGACAACCCCAAGCGCAGGAGGACAAGGAGCCGTTCGAGACATTGCCGAACTACTGCTCAGCAGCCGCAACCTTCTAGAGCAAGTTTACCAAGACTACTTAACGCCATGAGAATTCGTCGTCGCCATACGCCTTATATACTCACCGCCTTGGTTGCGGTCATTTTTTTGGTGAACTATCTGCGCTCGCCAAATAGTCAGCCGTCTGACTCTCAACTATCTGAGCACGTCGTCATTCAACAGTTCAGTCAAAAACAGTTCGATGAAAACGGAATACTGGTGCACCGTGTCGAGGCGGCGACGGCTGAAGTGAATGACCACCAAATGGAGTTAACCCAGCCTGTACTTGAGACCCTACACCAACAAATCAGTTGGAGAATATCTGCAGCCCGCGCATCGAGCCAGGACCACCTAAAGCATATTCAATTTTCCGAACAGGTTGAGATCCGCCAACCACAACAACAAGCATTATCGTTAACGACTGAATCGCTGAGCTATGATGTTGCGCAAAAGCGCTTACTTTCGAACCAACCAGTACTATTAAAAGATCAGTTTGACACTCTCACTGCCAATCGATTGATGTTAGACATCACCAGTCTCGACATTGAATTAAGTGATGGAGTATCAGGGACTCAACATGACAACAAATAACTTGTTATCACCGCTTATTGTCGGTTGCCTATTATTTGCGAGTACTAGTCCAAGTTACGCATTAAAAAGCTGTCAAGACAATCAGTTTTCCGCCCAGTCAATGAAGCGCTCGCAAGGTAAAACCATTGCCTCGGGTAATGTTGAGTTATGCACACCAGAGTTTTCAATCGAAGCCGACTACCTTGAGCAGCAGGTCAACGCTCAGGGCAAAACATTGATGGCAAAAGGAGCGCCTCTCAAGCTCTATCAAGCCGATGCTGGCATTGCAGCGTCAGTCGCACGACTTGAGTATCAATCGGCACTACTAAGACTGACTTTTTATAAGGTTACTGAGTTGGTTTATCAACGTGATTTAAACCAACAGATCGCCATTAGTGCTGACAGCATTGACTATCAATTCAAGACCGAACAAACCAGTGCGGAAAAATCCAATATTGCTTCCTCGACAAAAATTGTTCCTTCATTGATGGACATCGTTGGCTCGCCCTTGCGAATGACGATCACTCAGTCAAACAAACCCGCCATTACATTAATGGCAAACGCTACCGCTTTCGACTTTAAAACAGAAACGCTTACGCTGAGCGGAAATGTGATCATTCAACAACCACAACAAGCGATTTACGCCGATACTCTGATTTATCGAATCAGCGATGGCTCTTGGGAAGCGCCGTCAAATAGCCAACAACGAATTAAAATTGTCGACACATCACAGGTGCAACCATGAGTGAACTCACTGCCGCTAACCTTGCCAAAGCTTACAAAGGTCGACAAGTTGTCAAAGACGTTTCATTAAAGGTTGGAAAAGGACAAATTGTCGGCTTATTAGGTCCCAATGGAGCCGGTAAAACCACGTCTTTTTACATGATTGTCGGCTTGGTACCGCAAGACAGCGGTAAAATTACACTGAATGGCCAAGATATTTCACAAACCGCCATGCACGAACGGGCTAAGCTTGGACTTGGCTACTTACCGCAGGAGCCATCGGTTTTTCGAAAATTAAGCGTTGCAGACAATATTATGTCGGTACTGGAGCTTCGCACTGAACTGACGCAGGAACAGCGACAACAAGAAATGGAAAAGCTGTTGGGCGAATTTCAAATTGAGCACATTAAATCCAGTCTAGGTATGAGTTTGTCCGGAGGTGAGCGACGGCGCGTTGAAATCGCTCGGGCACTGGCCAATAACCCTCAATATATCTTGTTGGATGAACCTTTTGCTGGTGTCGACCCTATCTCAATTAATGAAATAAAACACATCATTGAGCAACTCAAACAACGTGGACTGGGCGTCTTAATCACTGATCACCATGTTCGCGAAACCCTGTCAGTGTGTGAACGAGCCTATATTGTAAGTGCCGGAGAGTTAATTGCAGCGGGCACTTCTGAACAGGTTCTTAATGATCCGACGGTTAAGAAAGTTTATTTAGGCGATGAGTTCAATTTATAACCATTGGTTATAGTTTAAACAGCATAATACCGCCAAATGATGGTTCAGTTTAAAAAACTATTGCGAGCAAGTGATTGAAAAATTTAAACTTAGCCCTAATGATTAATTTAAAGCAGATTATTAGAACGAAATTTGCGGTCAAACTTGACCAGTATTGCTATCATTAACAGTAAGACTCAAGAAAGAGCGACAAACGCATCAGTGTTAGTACAAAGAACTGAGCAAGCAAATAACACAGCAGACGGCCCAGAGAACGACCTGGTTAAACCTGTCTTAATAGCACCACACGAAAGCCTTGCATAACATTGATAACGAATAAATTTTAACGGCAACCATGGCTAAAACTATTACTCAATGAAGCCTTCTTTACAGCTTAAAATCGGTCAAAGTCTCACCATGACGCCACAGTTGCAGCAGGCGATACGGCTATTGCAACTCTCCAGTCTTGACCTACAAAATGAAATTCAAGAAGCGTTAGAGTCTAACCCTATGCTTGACGCAAATGACGAGCTTGATAACGATTCAGAAAAGCCCAATGGTGAAGCAAATAAAGAAACCGACAGCTCAGAGATCGAAACCTCGGATGCGCTAAAGAACGAATCGTTAGAAAAAGAGCTGGCCGTCGATACGCAGTGGGAAGACTGGCAATATACGCCGCCCTCAAGTGGTGGCCGCAGCGATGACGATCGCGAATTCGAATATCAAGGTGAAACCTCCGAGTCGTTGCATGACCATTTAATTTGGCAATTGACGATGACGCCGCTCTCAGACCGCGACAAAGCCATCGCCTATGTTTTAATTGATGAAATCGATGAAGAAGGTTATCTGCGTACGCCGTTAGAAGAAGTAATCGCCTTACTTAACGACGATGATAACGAAGACCTAGAAGAACAAGTCGAAATAGAAGAAGTTGCCGCCGTTTTGCACTTAATCCAATCGTTTGATCCGATTGGTGTCGCCGCCAGAAACCTGCACGAATGTTTGCAGTTGCAACTCAATCAATTCAGTGACGACATACCTTTTTGGGCCGAGGCGAAAGAGTTAGTCGATGAGCACTTTGAAGCCTTAGCGAGCCGCAATTACAAGCAAATATTACGTCAAACCAAATGGCCTGAAGACTTTCTCAAAGAAGTCGTGGCATTCGTTCAGCGGCTGAACCCTAGACCGGGAAGCTCGATTTCTTCGTCTCATTCGGAATACGTTGTTCCGGATGTTTTTGTAAGCAAGAAGAATGACCGCTGGAGCGTCGAACTAAATCCTGATTGTGCGCCAAAACTGCGCATTAATGCTGACTACGCCTCGTTAATAAAACGCGCTGATAGCAGTAGCGACAACACCTTTTTGAAGAACAACTTACAAGAAGCTAAATGGTTTATTAAAAGCCTGCAAAGTCGAAATGAAACATTACTCAAAGTCGCCACCAGTATCGTTGAAAAGCAATTAGCCTTTTTCGAATATGGCGAGGAAGCGATGAAGCCCTTGGTGCTCTCGGATATTGCAGAAGAAGTAGAGATGCACGAATCAACGGTTTCTCGCGTAACCACTCAAAAATTCATGCACACGCCGCGAGGCATTTTTGAGCTTAAGTACTTTTTCTCGAGCCATGTAAGTACTGCTAGTGGTGGTGAGTGCTCTTCGACGGCCATCCGAGCCTTGATCAAAAAGCTGATTGCTGCCGAAAACAACGCAAAACCGCTGAGCGATAATAAAATTGCAGCTTTGCTAAAGGATCAAGGCATCAACGTGGCACGTCGAACCATTGCAAAATATCGAGAAGCTATGAATATTCCACCATCAAATGAACGAAAATCTTTGATTTAAGTCAAAACAAAAGGCACATATTGAGTAACAATAAAGACTACGAAAACAGATACGCTCACGTATAATCCAATCGATTGTTACGTGATAATGATAATTTCTCCACAATAGAAGGAAGTTGACTATGCAAATTAATTTGACCGGTCACCACGTCGATATCACAGACTCTCTACGAAACTTTGTTCATGAGAAGTTTGAGAAATTGGAGCGGCATTTTGATCACATTAATAATGTCCACGTGATTTTGAGTGTTGAGAAATTAAGGCAAATTGCAGAAGCAAAGCTAAACGTGAACGGTGGTGAAATTTTCGCTAACTCTGAAAATGAAGATATGTATGCGGCCATCGACTCCCTCATTGATAAGCTTGATCGACAAGTCATCAAGCACAAGGAAAAAATGATCCGACACTGACTATGAACCTACTTAGTTGTCTAAACCCTGAGCGCACTTTGGTGTGTGCTCAGGTCTCGAGTAAAAAACGAGCCTTTGAAATTCTCAGCGAAACCCTGTCGAGCTCTTGTCAATCTTTATCTGAACAGCAGGTCCTCGACAGTTTATTTAACCGCGAACGACTCGGCTCAACCGCCCTAGGCAAAGGTATCGCCATTCCTCACGGTCGCTGCAATGGTTGTGATAAAGCTGTCTGCGCCATACTCATGCTCGAAGAAGGTGTTGATTACGATGCACCAGACAAGCAACCTGTGGATATATTGTTCGCGGTTTTAGTGCCTGAAAAAGCACACGATGAACATTTAAAAACGCTTTCCTCCATCGCCAACCTACTCAAGTCTGATTCATTCTGTCGCCAACTGCGCAACGCATACAATAACCAAGCGCTGTATGATATAGTCGTCGCAGGCCTTAAAAAAACAGAACAAGTCGAATAATATGAAACGCGTTATTCTCAGTGGACGATCAGGCTCGGGGAAAACCGTCGCCTTGCGTTCATTAGAGGACCAAGGGTTCTACTGTGTCGACAACATTCCCTTGTCATTGATTCCACAATTAGTCGATACCTTCGAGGTGAAGCATCAAGATCTTGCTTTAGGCATTGACGCGCGCAGTTTCCCGTCAGACTTAGAGAAATTTACCGACATTCTTGAGCAAATTGGGCAAAAAGGTGAAAAGTTTCAAGTCTTCTATATCGATGCCGACGATGCGACTTTACTCAAGCGATTCAGTGAAACCCGCCGTCGTCACCCCTTAACCCAAAGCGGCTATACTCTCAAAGAAGCACTGGCGAAAGAACGCGAATTGCTCGAACCCGTAGCACTCAGTGCCGACCTCTTGGTCGACACCACATCAATGACACCCTATGCGCTACGCGACTTTATTAAAGAGCGCATTTTGGTGAATCATAAAGCGCAAATGGACGTTACTTTCCAGTCATTTGGCTTTAAAAATGGTATTCCAACCGACGCAGACTACGTCTTCGACGTACGCTGTCTGCCCAATCCATATTGGGATCCACAACTGAGAGAATTCAATGGGAAAGACCAACCCATCATCGATTATCTTGAAAGCCAACCGTTGGTCATGGAACTTTTTTGGCAATTAAAAGTATTGCTGCATACTTGGTTGCCACGTTTCGAACAGGACAATCGCAGTTATATGACGGTGGCGATTGGTTGCACTGGCGGGCATCACCGCAGTGTTTTTATGGCCGAGAAACTGGCATCGCATTTTCGCAAAGAACGTCCGAATACGAAAGTCACTCATCGTGACTTAAAACACTAGGGTAACCGTTCATGGGAAACTTATCGGTCTTGATACTGTCTCGTTCAATGGCTGGAAAAGAGCTTCTTGGCGTGGTTCGAAAGCGAGTGGGCTCGATGAATATCGATTGTCATACCTTAACCTTCAACCCAGACGCCACCGATAATATCGTGTTCCCTCACATTTCAGGACGCATTCGAAACATCAACAAAGGCCGTGGTGTTATTGTTTTAGTTGATAGTGATGCGACTCACCAAACGTTATTACAGCGGTTAGCTGATGAATGTCCCGCCATCGTGGTCTCTGGATTTAATGACGCGATGCTCGATGCCATTCGCCACTGTGAAGCACTCGATTTAGAACAAGCGGCGGATTTGCTCGCTGATGCTGCTCGAGCCGCGATTAAGACCTATCAGAAACATGATTAAACAACACTGCACCATAATCAACGCTAAAGGAATGCATGCGCGAGCGGCTGCCGAGGTGGTAAAGCTGGTTAATCAATTCGAATCGACCATCACCATAGAACACGAAGGCCGCGAAGTCCCGGCGGACAGTCTTATTCATCTGTTAACCCTGGCAGCGAATTGCGGCAAACAAATTCAAATTACCGCACACGGGCATGATGAACAACAAGCCATCGCAGCATTGAGTCAGTTAATTGTGGATGGATTCTACGAAAAACCCTGATTTACCGTCGACTAAATTGCTAGAAAAGCTATAATGTATAGCAGCTAACTTATTGCTATTTTTAACTTTTTTGTAGCAAGCTCGGATTTCAACGTATAGCCAGATTTTAAGCAACGACGGGACAGGCATGGTCGAAACTTACGAACAAGAACAAAATGTCGACAAAATTCAGCAATTGAATGAAGCCCTCGACAGCGGTATGTTCGTGCACGTTCGAATGATGCTTAACGACATGCCTCCCTCCGATGTCGCTCATTTGCTAGAATCCTCTCCCCCTCGTGCCCGAAACCTTCTATGGAAGCTCGTCAATGTCGAGCGAGAGGGTGACATCCTTAATTATTTGAACGATGAAATTCGAAATAATTTTGTCGATCAAATGGCACCGCAACAACTTGCCCAGGCGCTTGAAGGCCTCGAGATTGATGATTTAGCCGATATTCTCGGCGAATTACCAGAAAGCGTCTATTTAGAAGTTATGGCATCGATGAGCGATCAAGATCGCCATCGCATAGAGGCCGCCTTAGTCTTCCCTGAAGACACCGCTGGCGGCTTGATGAACATCGACACCATCACGGTTCGCCCCAAAGTCACCATTGATGTGGTGTTACGTTACTTACGCATGAAGGGTCTTCCTGATTCAACCGACAGCATCTATGTCGTTGACACGCGCGATCGTCTGTTAGGGGCTGTCAGTCTCGCCACCCTGATCACCAGTCGTCCTGAATCCATTGTTGAGGACGTACTGAATGGCGAAGTTGAAACCATCAATGCTTCAACACCCGCCAATGAAGTCGCACAGATATTCGAACGACGAGACCTATTATCGGCCCCCGTTACCGACGATGAGAACCGGCTACTTGGCCGAATCACCATCGATGACGTGGTCGATGTTATTCGAGAAGAAGCCGAGCATTCATTAATGAGCATGGCCGGCCTTGACGAAACCGATGACACCTTCGCTCCTGTGTGGTCGTCGGCTAAACGCCGTGCCATTTGGTTAGGTATTAATTTACTGACGGTATTGGTTGCCGCACAAGTCATCGGGTTATTTGAAGAGACCATTAAAATTGTCACGGCGCTGGCGATTCTTCAACCGATTGTTCCGAGCATGGGCGGAGTCGCTGGCACACAAACCCTGACACTGGTCATCCGCGGTATGTCTCTTGGCCATGTTGTCGCCGGAAACAGTCGCTGGCTGATTATGAAAGAGCTCGGCGTTAGTTTAATCAATGGCCTGCTATGGGCTCTTTGTGTCGGCACCTTAACTTACTTCTGGTTCAGCTATACCGGACAATCTCTGCTACTTGCCATTGCCATCGCAGGCGCAATGGTGGTCAACCTCGTCGTTGGGGTTTTCGCAGGTGCCACTCTACCAATGACCCTCAAAAAGTTTAATATCGATCCGGCGCTGTCTGGTGGTGTGATACTGACTACCATCACGGACGTCGTAGGATTTTTCACACTTCTTGGGTTCGCAACGTTATTTTTTGCCTAATCTGGCACGTATGCACACCACCAAAAGTGGCTCAATGATAAGCTCAGAAAATGAAGGCTATTAAGTGAGGAAACCAGCGGCGCTAGTTTCCTTTTTTAGAGTCGATGCTTTGAGAATAGATTTTTTTGAGAGTAGATTTTTTCAATGCTGACTATTGTCCGGCAACCGTCATACCGTCAATAATCATTGAACCACTAACAATGGCCGAGCGGAGATCTTGATCCTTGCCAATGCAGCGAATGTTCTGAAGCATTTGCTTTAAGTTGCCGGCAATCGTTACTTCATGCACTGGAAACTGTATAACGCCCTTCTCGACCCAGAAACCCGATGCGCCACGCGAATAGTCACCGGTCACTACATTGACGCCTTGGCCCATTAGGTCAGTCACCAAAAATCCCGTGCCCAGCTCTTGCAGCATGGCATTAAAATCTAAATCTTGATGGCTGATGAATACATTATGTAAACCACCCGCGTTCGCTGTTGTTTGAGTCTGCATTTTTCGCGCAGCATAGCTATTCAAAACATAGCCTTGTAACACGCCGTCTTGAACGATATGTCGAGGATTTGTCGCAACGCCCTCATTATCAAAATAGCTTGAGGCTAAACCACCGATTAAATGCGGACGTTCATCAATTTGAACGAAATCAGGAAACAATTGCTGGCCTTTTGCGTCCACTAAAAAGCTCGCTTTGTTGTAAAGAGCACTGCCACGAATTGCGTTAAGAAAATGTCCGATCACGCCACGAGCCATTTCTGGAGTAAACATAATTGGGGCTTTTTGGGTTTTTAATACCCGTCCGTTTAAATGGCTCAACACTCGCTCAGCAGCTTTCGTCCCTACCACCTGAGCACTCTCTAGCTGTTCAAACTTTCGCCCTAATGTGTACCAATAGTCGCGTTTCATTCCTTGTTCATCTTGCGCGATAAGTACACTGCTCAAACTGTAACGGGTACTACTACTATCGCCAATGAAACCATGGGAATTGGCGTATACGCGCGCATTTCTGTGGGCTGAAATGGAGGTGCTGTCCGATTGATAAATACCCGCGACATCGAGACCGGCCGCTTCACAGTCGAGCACCATTTGTTTCATAACATCGACGCTGACATCGCTAGGATGGTCCAATGACAGGTCTTCAATTTTGGTGGCCATCAACTCGGCATCGGCCAGTCCAGCAAATGGATCGGCTGAGGTATATTTGGCAAAATTGCAGGCCGCCTCAACCGCTTGTTCAATCGCCCGTTGGCTGGTGTCAGTCGTTGATGCAGTGCCCTTTTTTTGGCCAAAGTAAACACTGATTCCAAAGCTGCCATCTTGATTAAACTCAACGGTTTCAATATCTCGAGCCCGCGCTTGCACGGTGATTCCTGTATCTTGACTGACGCCAACTTCTGCTGAGGAGGCGCCTTTACTGGCAGCAAGAGCGAGGATCTGTTCGCATACTTCACGCATATTGACCAGTTTCTCGTCCATGTCGATCACGCTCAAGGCGGTGTTGTCGGTATCTTGCACAGAATCTCCCAATGAAAAAATAGTGAAATTTTCAAATCAAGTCACTAAACTTAACCAATAGTCTGCATAATACCATGCTCCTTCGTTCGTCACTAACGACAAATAAGATGACAAAGCAGCACGAGTGAGTGGGTATGGTAAAAACCATAACAAACACGCAACAGACAAAAAGAGTAGATCAAAACTCCATGTTGAGACAGGTAATTTCTCAGGTAGCCTTATTGACCACAGCGCTTTCTTTGCCACTGTTTGCGGCCGAAGACGAGTTGACGTTAGAGCCGCTTTTTGAACAAGACTTGCCGGTCGTACTCAGTGCTACTCGTTTAAAACAACCTAAATCAGAAGCGCCTGCTGCCGTCACGGTGATCGATCACAAAACCATTAAGCAACTTGGCGTTCGCTCATTAGCCGAAGTCTTTCGTTTAGTACCAGGTATGACCGTCGGATATGAGCGAGGGCATACTCCTGAGGTGGGTTACCATGCACTCGGAGGTGAGAACAGTCGTCATTTACAAGTGCTGGTTGATGGACGCTCAATTTATCAGGCCGCGCTCGCGAGAATAATCTGGACTGACTTACCGTTACCGATTGATAAAATTTCCCGTATTGAAGTTATTCGAGGCCCAAACTCTGCGCTTTATGGTGCCAATAGTTATTTAGCGATCATCAATATCATCACCTTTCATCCCGAAGACCAGTTGGGCGTCAGCCTGTCTCATAACGAAGGCAATCATGGCATACGAGACAGTGAGTTACGGTTTGCGAAAAACCTCGATAAACTCGCATTTGAAGTGAATTTAAAAGCGCAACAAGACTCTGGTTTCGAGAAAGACAACTTAAACCGTCCGCGTTTTGACGGATTCAATGCCACATCTTTATCATCCGATCTAGTTTGGCACCAAAATGATAATGACTATTTTCGACTGCAATTTGGACACAGCAATAGTAATAAACAAATCGATGACCTAGAGCCTAACGAAGTAACTCCTTATCATATTTCAGATATCCAAAATAGCTTCATTCATGCCACTTCGAAACACTTCTTAAGCACCGACCAAGAGTTAGCCTTGCAACTTTTTAGTACCTATACCAAGTCACTAGAAAGTTGGCAGACGTGTGCTCCCCAGCTCTTTTTATCGAATGAATTATTTGATCTTTATACATTGGATGCCGACTATACGGATAATGTCTTTATTCCTGCTTTGCCCAATGTTCCACCGTCTTCTGGCGATACCATCACAGATAACCAAGCTCAACTCGCTTATTTGCGACTATTTCAAAATGGCGCCGACATAGCCTGTGGCTATGCCAATCAAAACTTAACAGAAAAGCGTGTTGACGCAGAAGCTCAATACGTATCAACGCTCAGCGAACAATTCAGGTTGGTGTCGGGCGTAAACTTCAGAGAAGACACCGCCGTGTCAGAAAGCTACTTTAATGGTGGCGCAAGCAAATCAATTGTTCGCTTATTTGTGCACGCCGAGTACAAGCCCACGGCTGATATACACATCAATGCCGGAACCATGTTTGAAGACGATAGCATGATCGGTAAATCAACGTCTCCACGAGCGGCAATAAACTGGTTGTATGACGAAAATCAAAGCTTTCGGCTGATCTACAGTCAGGCAAGTCGCAGCCCTGACTTGTTCGAGGAAGCCAATATTCGCAGTTACCGGCTAAGAAACTTAACCGACACCAATGGCTCACCCATTACCGTTAACGGAAACGACGATTTTGCCTATTTTTACCAACATGTCCAATCGAGTGGTGGTTTGGAGTATGAAGAAATTCGTACTTGGGAGCTCGGTTGGTTCTATCACAACATCGAAAATGGTATTGAGCTGGATGTTAAAATATTCAATGATGCTTTGTGTAATTTGTTAGAAGGAGATACTCAAGTTGACGAGTTCAACTTAGTGAATACTGGTAAGATGAACCTAAAAGGGATAGAAGCCCAAGTTGATTGGAATATTAATACCAATTTTCGATTATGGCTAAGCGCTTCTAAAACCGATATCTATGATAACTCCATTTCTTACTACCGTAGAAGTGTCGCAACCAACACATTAAGTCTGAACGCCTTTTATTCGCTTAATGAGCAATGGTCTTGGTACAATGGATATCAGCAGTATAACGACTGGTTTAATGTCGATTTCCAACGATACGATACCAGTCTACAGTATGAATTTCCTATGAAAGACTATCAGTTAACAGCCGCCCTTACCTATCAACATCGCTTCGATGATAATCACTTACTCGATTTACGCAGTATCTACTCTAATCCTGATAAGATTTTTGCTACTATAAGACTCGAATTTTAAACCCGATGAGAATCGCAAATGAATGATCCCTACGATCTAGATCAAAACCCATCAGAACAAGCCAACCAAAGCGCGAACACTGATGATGTAAGAAGTAAAACGCAAATAAAAAATGAACTGAAAGAAATCACTGAGTTTGGTGTTGAACTGGCAAGTATGGGCTTGTCGATCATCAAGAAATTGCCGCTAGACGAAGAAATTGTAGAAGCTTTTGAAGAAATTGACACCGTTAAAGGCAACGAAGCAAAAAAGCGTCACTTTAAACGTATAGGAAAACTACTCAGAGAGCGAGAACTCGATGATGTTAGAATTGCGCTCGAGCGAATTAAACTGGGTAAGCCACTCTCTACTTCTGCAGAGCCATCTCTTCGTGATCTTTGGTTTGATAAGCTGATTAATCAAAATGAAAATCCAGAAGCTTTCATTAGCGCCTTCCCTAATAGCGATCGGCAGAAACTGCGCCAATTAATTAGAAATGCCAAGAAAGATCCCAGCAAACACGCCGGTAAACTCAAGCAATATATTTCATCTGTACAATGAATAAAAAAATAGCCCTATCTCTTCTTAGCGCACTGATATTGTTGCCATTGTTAGGATGTGATCAATCAAGTAATGAGCAACAAAGGCGAGATACTATCGACAACAACGCGTCTGTTGTCGATGGCAAAAAGAGCGAATCCAATGCCCCAACATCCGATGCTAATACCGCACAATTAAATACAAAGGGCGAGCAAAAACATAAAGAACAGCTTACCGCCGCAAGAAGCTGGGACGACATAAAAAGGACAGGCTATATACGCGCGCTCAAATTAAATTTTGAGTTAGAAGAAGCGTTGCCTCGTTCTTATTCGGCTGCCGCCTATCATCAGTCACTACTTGAGAATTTTGCACTTGAACATCAACTCACCATAAAATGGGTCAGTGCAGGTTCGTTAAATGATATGCTCGAAAAACTCAATACCTTTCAAGCCGACATTATTGCACGGCACTTAACAGTGACCGAATCACGGGCCTCGAAAATTCAATTTACTTTGCCTGTGAGCAGCAGCCGTGAGCAATTAATCATCGCAAGCCATGCGCCAAAACCGAATCTCGAGCAATCGCAATCAATCACCTTATTACCCGGCAGTTCGTTTATTGAAACCGTAAAGGAAAATTTTCCGAATTGGCAAATTGAAACCTTTAATGGTGGCGTATCTAGCGATGATATTGCTAACTTACTCTCTGAAAGAAAAGTTGAGCTCACCTTACTTGATGAATCGACGGTGAATACATTGTTGGACTACCGTCAAGACATCCGCGTTATCAAGACACTACCGGCTATTAAAAAGCAAGCATGGGCCATCCATCCAAACGCCCCCGCTCTGCTGCAACAATTAAATAACTTTATCAACGCCCATCATCTTTCAAGTCCGACGGAAGCAAAACGCACAGCAGACTTAGATAACATCAAAAAACAAAAGCGACCGTTAAGAATGATTACGCGCAATAGCCCAGAAACCTATTTTCTATGGCGCGGAGAGTTAATGGGTTTTGATTATGATTTGCTTAAAGAATTTGCTAAACGACAAGGTGTTCCTTTGCAAGTGATCGTGGCAGATAGCTACCAACAAATGCAAGATTTACTAAACGATGGTTCGGGCGATGTTATTGCTGCGGGTATCAGTCGAACGGAAAAACGCCAGAAGAACAGTCAGTTCAGCATTCGCTATAATCGAGTGAATGAACACCTGATAGCTCATCGCGATGCCGCTCCGATAACTAGCTTAAATGACTTAAATAACCGCACAATACATGTGCGACGCTCGAGCGCTTTTTGGATGACGTTAACGTCTCTTCAAAAAAAATATTCGTTCAACCTGGTCGCAGCAGACGAGTCGTTATCGACAGAAATGTTAATTGATCAAGTCGACAACCGTCAAATCGACCTCACGGTTGCCGACAGCAACCTTCTCGCGATAGAGCAGACGTTTCGCGACGATATCGTCTCGCCCTTAGTCCTCAAAGAGTCGATTCCAATCGCTTACGTGGTAAGAGAAAATAATCCAAAACTATTAACTGAATTAAATGCCTTCATCGCCAAAGAATACCGTCAAGTTTTTTACAATGTAACTAAGCAGAAATACTTTTCTGACGAATCACAAAAAAAGAAATTAAGAGAAGAGCGTTTGTTATTGGGTAACCAACTTTCACCTTATGACGATTTGGTTAAACCTGCGGCTCAAGCGTTTAATTTTGATTGGCGACTGATAACGTCTCAAATGTACCAAGAGAGTAAGTTTGATCCAACGGCTCAATCTTTCGCCGGTGCTAGAGGGTTGATGCAAGTTCTACCTAAAACGGCCAGTGAATTTGGCTTCGAGCAACTTACTCAGCCACAAGAAGGTATTTTGGCAGGTGTCACCTATCTTGATTGGACGCGCGATCGATTCGACACAAAGCTTCCGCCGCAAGAGCGCTTATATTTTGCTTTGGCCGCTTATAATACAGGCTTTGGGCATGTCCGCGATGCGCAAAAGCTAGCAAAACAACTCAACCTTCGTGATGATCGCTGGTTTAACCATGTTGAGAAAGCGATGCTTTTATTACAGCAGCCAAAATATTATAAGAATGCACGCTTTGGATACTGCCGAGGAAGTGAACCCGTTAATTACGTTCGCAATATTCACCAACGTTACCTCAGTTATTTGAACCTTGTCCCCTAAGGCATGGCAGTCTACTTAGAACAGAGGCTCAATAATGTTAGTGATGGCAGTCTTTTCGTTCGATCGCTAGGCAAGTGTTAGAAAAAGCACTGAAAGAAATGAATAGTGGACGTTGATATTGAAGGACTGATAAACGATTCTGTTTACCAGTCCTTAATGACAGCAGCTTGTTTAACCGACGCGCGCAATACCGCTGTAGGCTGCATTCAACGCTTGTTCTAAGTCGGCGATAATATCGTCGACATGTTCCAAACCAACCGATAAACGAATCAAGGTATCGCTGATGCCTGCGGCACGTCGTTGTTCAGGTTCATAAGGCGAATGTGTCATTGACGCTGGATGTTGAATCAAAGTTTCTGCATCACCTAAACTAACTGCGCGCTTGCACATTTTTAATTGGTCCATAAACGCCACTGCATTTTCGAAACTGCCTTTCATTTCAAAAGCAATAACTCCACCCGCTGCTTTCATTTGAGTACCGATTAATCGATGACCTTCATGGCTTTTCAGTCCAGGGTAGAATACGGTGCCGACATCTGGGTGTTTCTCCAAAAACTCACTGACCACTTCAGCGTTTTGGCAATGACGTTCCACTCGAATATGCAAGGTTTTCAATCCACGAATAATTAACCAAGCATCGTGTGGACTCATGACCGCGCCAATATCTTTCAACGTGGTCAGCTTTATATGTTCAATCATTTCTTGAGAGCCACACACAATTCCAGCGATCACATCACCATGACCATTAAGGTACTTGGTCGCACTATGAATGATCAAGTCGATGCCGTGTTTTGCCGGTTGTTGTAAAACTGGCGACATAAAAGTATTGTCAATAACCGTGGTTATCCCTTTCGATTGACCTACTCGAGCGATCATATCGAGATCGATACAGACCATGTTTGGATTGATTGGCGTTTCTGCGTAAATGACTTTTGTGTTCGGTTGAATCGCACTACGAATCGCCATTTCATTGCGGCCATCAACAAAGGTTACTTCGATACCAAAGTCACGACACTTGTGTTCTAACAGAGCGAAGGTACAGCCATACAATGCGTCCGAAGCAACAATGTGATCACCTGCTTTGAGCAACGCAAATAGAGTCGCTGAAACGGCTCCCATGCCGGATCCCATAGCAGCGGCATCTTCGGTGCCTTCGAGGGCTGCCATGCGTTGCTCAAGTTCACGCACGGTAGGATTACCCAATCGACCGTAAATATAGCCTTGCTCGTCACCACTAAACCGAGCGCCACCTTGAGCGGTCGATTCGAAGGTGTAGGTTGAAGTTTGGTAAATCGGCGTGCTCAAAGCCCCAAAACGGGTATCAATCAGCTTACCTGCGTGAATGGTATTGGTTTCAATGTGATCAAACTTCATACTGCACCTATTGAATTGAAAGTTAGTTCAAATCCAATGCCATGCTCGCCTTGTACTCTTTTAATACCAAACTGGTATGAAGCCGCGCGATTCCTGGCATAGGAATCAATTTTTTCGAAATAAATAATTCGAGCGCCTGTGTATTGCGTAACGCAACCTTCAGCAAATAGTCATACTCGCCGGTTACGTTGTGGCACTCCAAGACTTCGGGCATAGCCACAATACGCTCTAAAATATCGTGAATCTGTTGATGCTGATGTAAAGACAAGGTCAACTGAATAAAACTCAGCGTATCGTGTCCTGTTTTATGCCGGTCTAAAACCGCAACAAAGCGATCAATGTATCCGTCACGTTCTAGCCTTTTGAGCCGAGTGAGTGTAGCCGGAGGTGAAAGTTTCACTCTTTCAGCCAAGGCAACATTGCTGATTCGCCCTTCTTGTTGCAACACCGTCAAAATTGCCGTGTCAGCAGCATCCAGTTCGTCATTCCACTTTACCATTAACCGCTCCTTTAATTAATTATAAAAAGCACCTAGCGAGATAATACATATTTAATTTCGCCATAATAAAATTTTAATTAATATTATTAGTTTTATTCAGCTAAAAAGCCACTTCCACAAAATAAAATTAAGCAAGCACCGCAGCAAGACCGATAAATGCCGGGGAATAAGGTAATCAGAAGGATAAAAATAGAGAAATGTGTCGTAAAAACAGGGATTTAAAGGAGTCTAGAAGTCTAAACTCCTACATAGATATTACTGAGTTCCACCGACGGTGAGCTCATCAACTTTTAAGGTCGGTTGGCCAACACCGACAGGCACACTTTGGCCATCCTTGCCACAAACACCAATTCCAGGATCCAGTTGCAGGTCATTTCCGACCATGGATACTCGTTTCATTACTTCTGGACCATTTCCGATTAAAGTCGCTCCTTTTACCGGCGCAGTAATTTTACCGTCTTCAATTAAGTAGGCTTCACTGGTTGAAAATACAAACTTACCCGACGTTATATCAACCTGACCACCACCAAAGTTCGGAGCGTAAATACCTTTTTTTACTGACTTTATGATGTCTTCAGGGAGATCGTCACCCGCCAGCATATAGGTATTAGTCATTCGCGGCATGGGTAAATGAGCATAAGATTCTCGACGCCCGTTACCAGTCGACGATTGCCCCATAAAGCGGGCATTTCGTTTATCTTGCATGTATCCGCGCAGAATGCCGTTTTCAATCAGCAAAGTATTTTGCGTTGGGACACCTTCATCATCGATCGATAACGACCCTCGACATTGAGCCATCGTGCCATCGTCTACAATCGTCACCTTTGAAGATGCAACCTGTTGCCCTATTTTTCCAGAAAATGCCGACGATCCTTTTCGATTAAAATCGCCCTCAAGACCATGCCCTACTGCTTCATGTAATAACACGCCTGGCCAGCCGGCCCCCAACACAACGGGCATGACACCTGCCGGTGCATCAATGGCATCTAAATTAACTAAGGCTTGACGAACGGCTTCTTTGGCAATGCCTTTTAAGTCATTTCGAGACATGAAACTTCCAAAGTCCATTCGACCACCCCCTCCAGCTGCGCCTCGCTCACGACGCCCGCCTTGCTCTGCGATGACCACGACATTCACACGAATTAAAGGACGTATGTCAGCCGCTAGGGTGCCATCGGTTGCCATGACTAGCACCTTCTCAAAGGACGCTGCTAACGACGCCATTACCTGAGAAACCCTTGGATCTTCTGCGCGGGCAACCGCGTCTAATTCTTGTAATAGAGCGACTTTCTGTTCTTCGGTCAATGAGGCTATAGGATCAAGTGGTTCATATAAACTAACCACACGAGGAGAATCCCATGCTTTTATCTTGGTATTTGATCCTTCTCTAGCGATACTTCGAGCGGCTCCAGAAGCTTGCAATAGCGCAGGCAAGATAAGGTCTTCAGAATAGGCAAAACCGGTCTTTTCTCCGGCCAAAGCACGCACGCCAACACCTCGATCGGCACTGTAATGAGCCTCTTTGACAATACCATCTTCGAGCCCCCAAGATTCTTGACGTGTACTTTGAAAGTACAGCTCACCGTGGTCGACTTCATGTCCTAGCATATTTTCTAATACGCTGGTCACTTTATTATCGTCGAGCTCCGCAGAGTCAAAAAAATAGTCTTTTACACTGTCCAGTTGTTGAGTCATTCAGGTCTACTTTTAGTTGGTATTAACACACGATGTTCTCGAGTAGGCATGCGGCGCGCAATTTGAGCGCACTTGGCCAAATCAATCTGCGACACAAGATAGCCTTCTTGTTGATTCAATTGTCCCACGATCTCCCCCCAAGGATCCACCACCATCGAATGACCCCAAGTCATTCGACCATTTTCATGCTGCCCTGTTTGCGCCGCCGCAAGCACATAACTTTGCGTCTCAATTGCTCTCGCTCTCAATAAAACCTCCCAATGAGCTCGCCCTGTCGGGCAAGTGAACGCTGAAGGGACGGCGATGATGGTGCAATTTTCGGCATGATAATGTTGATAAAGCTCGGCAAACCGAATGTCATAGCACACCGATAACCCAAGATTACCCCAAGGCGTAGTCACAACCCTTGGCTCGGCTCCAGCGTGGGTAAACTCAGATTCACGGTATTGACGAGTTTGATCACTGACTTCAACGTCGAAAAGGTGAATTTTGTCGTAGTGGGCGACACATTCCCCCTCACTGGAATAAACCAACGAACGGGCGTAAGGGCGACTTGAGTGAGATGATTGTACTGGTAAAGTTCCGGCAACTATCCAAACCTTATGACTCTTTGACCAGTTAGCTATCGCCTTCTGGATAGGATGCTCTGGCCCCATTGGCTCTTGCGCTCCTTGCCGCTGGCGTTGCGACTGAGCAAACAATGGAAAATACTCGGGTAAGACAATTAGCTCAGCCCCATCCGTCACGGCGCACTGAATCAGGCGTTCAGCATCCTTTAAGTTCTTCTCAATCTGAGTACTAGAACACATTTGTATCAAGCCGACATTAAGAACGCTCATTACCTGCACTCCCTTCCTAAGGATTTAACGATAATGCTATTGATCGCCAGATTGTGACTCCGGTTGCTGTGGTGGCAGCGCTTCACTAGGCGAATCGGATTGCGGTTTATCGTCGCCATTTTGATTACCCTCTTGCACCTTTCGTATAGCTTCCAGCTGCTCTTCGGTTAACTCCACTTCTTTGGTTGATTTACTTAACTCAATGACCTGAGGGTTATCCCAAGACCCAACCATGCGATATTCAATTTTAGTAATAACATCAATCGCCGGTTCAAACATTTTACTCAGTAACCATACAATGACTCCCGTCGTTGGTTCAACCGCCCACCCTGCCAAGACGGGTAAGCTAGAGGTCACTTTCGGAGAAACGACAGCAAGTTGATCAACGGTTTTTGCGACAAGATTAACATCACCGGTTATTGATACGTTCGCCGCCGCACCATCTATTTCCATACGCGTTGTTTTCAAAACACCGGTATCGATTACAAACTGACTTTTGATGCTGTCATAAAAAAATCCTTTCTTATAAATATCCTTAAAGTCTAACGCCAAACGCCTGAAAACAGACTGCATTGAAAATAAAGAAAAGATTCGTGCTTTTGCATCGGATACTTCTTCTAAGTATCCACTTCCAATACTCAACGATGCACTTCCGTTTAAACGTTCTAGTGCAAAATCGTAGGGTGCTCCTTGCCAATTTAAACTGAGCTCCGACGTTGCGGCACTGTCTCGAATACCAATTGCCACACCCCAGTCTCTTAATAACCGGCCAATTCGTCGGCTACTTAAGGTAATATCGGACTTAGTTTGTTGCTCGCTAAGATTCCACTCCGTTTCATAGGTGGCATCAAGCAAGCCTTCTCTGAACAATTGACCAGACATAAAAAGTAAATCATTTTCAACCTTAACACTTGAGGTAACTGTACCTAGGTCAACACTTTTAATAACGCAACTATCACATTTAAAATTGATGTTTGGAAGTTGCTGAATAGCAGCGACTCGCTCTTTCGGATCGGCTTCTTCCTTCGATTCAATAAAGTTTTCATCCTGCAAGATTAACTGGCTTAACTGAATGTCAATCGACTTATCATTATTAACCAGTAAAACGCCTGCGCTTTCAGCACTTTCAAAGGTGACTTTATATTGGTCATTATCGATTGACTCCATCGAGCCTGAAATATTGTTCAGTTGTATGCCGTGAATTTCCAGAGAATCTATTGTTATCGACACCAATAACGGTAAGCTAGTGCTACTCGACTTTGAGTCACTAGAAAAAGCATCGGACACTCGATTAATTTCATTCAGTAATTGCTCTAGCTGAATGGCTCCAAGACGAACGGAAACTGACAAAGTGTTGTTGACCAAACTAACCGCTGAATTTCCCTCTCCAACTGAAATATTTCCTTGTACTAGGTTCAGCCGCTCACCGTCTCGCCGATAATTTAAAGCACCATTGAGTGTCTGACCAACGGTAAACTCAATATGTTGAGATTGGCTTAGCTGGTCAATAGCAACTCGTAATGACTGAGTTTCATCGGCTCTTTTAGTTAAAGGTTCCGATAACTCAATCGCCACACCTTTTAGGTTCGATTCAACCTCGACTCGAGAAAGTCCCGCCGTACAGTTGTCTAAACAAATCCATCCGGAGAGCGATACTGGTGTTTTCCCTTGAACAGGGAGTGACTTACCTCCCAGTAGCCAAGTCACGGCTTGTTCAGAGTCAACATCTCCTTTTGCAGTCATTTGCAGATGCCGAGCACCATCCGCATCGGTCGTATTCAAAGTTACTTGAGTTGTCCCATTAAGAGCAGCCACAGACAAGCCATCTGACCAAATCTTTGAGGTAGTAAAGTTTAGTTTTCCGGTCACTTGACCGAGCGATAAATCTAAAGGAGGAATGTTTATTGGAGTTTTATTTAAATTTACTTGCCCTGCAATACCCGTTTCACCTGAGCTCTCGAGTGGTACGCTTAATTGAAGCGCTACTGAAAAATATTCCTGTGGTTGTAAGTCATCAAGCAAACTCCCGAGATTCTCTTTCAAACTTGAATTCTCAATGAATGTCTTTGCGCTTTTATGATCGGAGCTAGCCCGAATATCGATAACCAACTTTGGATCTTTTGCAGAAAAGTCAGCGATGAAAGCATTGGCTCTTTGAACATCAATCGATTCATAGGTTGCCTTTGTCGCTGAGATAAACATAGAGTCTTGAGTGAAAAACAAGTTGGCATCAAGCGTGTCAAGCTTTGGGAAATCTGGTTGGTACTGATAATCTAAACCTTTCGCGTGCGCCATAATATCGAACGTCAGATCACTTTGATTTAAAAACCCAGCAACCAGTTTGCCTTGAAGGTTAAAGCGCGCATAATCTATGGTTCCTCCATGAACGCTCTCATCCAAATAATCAACAAGCTCTTGCCCCATTTCTTCAACGGGAAAATACAAGGATTTCTTTTTGATATCGGCATTTAATAATTCAGCCTGTAAGCTGATTTCGGGGGCGCTACCCGACTGAAAATACAAGTTGCCTTGTGCAGCAACGGTTGCACCATCCAGCACCATATCAAACTGCTCAAACACCAAATAACTGCCTTCGTCAAAACTAAAAAACTCACCAGCAACCTGAATATTTTCAGCTCCGATTGGCCACCTAAACAGTGGTCGGTAATCTATTTGGCCAGGAACCGATTTAAACGCAAAATTAACTTTATCTTTTTCTAGATTTATTTTACCTGTAAAAACAGGCATTTCAGGTGACACTCGTGTGCGGCTAAGATGAACTTCTGATAAATTCATTTGCCCATGGTGAATATCCCAGTCTCCGTCTTCTTCTGTCAAAGTTAAGGAAAAGTTATCGACCGTTAATTGTGGGTTGGCAGCTAAGAACCAATCTTGCAACTCTGATTCATCGATAAGCAACGCCCATACATTATTCAACTTTCCTGGTTTAACATTACTGTACTCAAAAGTCAGCAAGGTCTCTGGTTCTCGAGCGAAATCGACTTTTAGTCCCGCTAAATCAATAATACTGCCTGTACTATCGATCGCTTTAAGTTGCTTTAAATAAAATTGCCGCTGTTGACTGCTATTTTCATTCCATAACACTTGCGCCGATATTTTCTCATACTCAAAAGCACGTCGATTAATTTCAAAAATCACCGGCTCCAAGGTCAAGTCCATCACAACCGATTCCCATTGATTGAATCGCCAGCTTGCCCAAAGTTCGCCAGACAAGTCACCTTGTTTGACGAGTCCACTGATCACCGACTCGAACAAAGGTAATCGTGATAAATCGACTGAGTCACTTTCAGCATAAACTTGTAGTCTCGATTCAGGATATCGAGGATCACCATAAAGTTCAGCGACTAATTTCAGCTGACCTCCATTTTGCTGAGCGATATCTCCGGTTATTTGATGAATCTCATCAAAAACATTGATCGATAATCTATCAATCGTCAGTGGAGAATATTGAAAACCTTTTCGAGAAACATTAACCACAATGTCGGTAAGCAATACATCGTTTTGGCCAAGTAAGCTTTCAACCAAAAAGTCGAAGCTAGTATAATCATTGGAACTTCTACTATTTTTTCCTTTGGCTAAAAGAGCGGTAAGATCTCCTCGTAAGGTGCTTTTATTTATTTTTATTTCGTCAGTTGCTAAACCTAGGTTCAACATGGTTTGCCAAAGATTAACTGCAATAGAGAGATCTTTAACTTCTGCAAGTAACCATGGATTTTGTTCAATTTCTAGATCAGTGATAATGATTTTCGGTCCGTGCGATAACCACTCAGCGGACAGTTGCCCAATCGAGATTCTCGCACCCGTTTTTTGCGACAGAAAAGATTCAATATCAGGTCGAATGACGTCAATGAAAGGTAAGAATGCACGCGCGAGACTCAACAATACTGCGGTAGTGATCACGACTGCAGCAAAAATTAACCACAAGCGATTCAACCAACGAGCAAATATTCTTGACCACGCCATCTTAGGTATTAACTCACATTAAGACAACGTCAAATTGTTCTTGCGGATACAATGACTCTACTTGAAATCGTATTGGAATTTTTATAAAGGCTTCAAGCTCAGCAACGCTGCTGGCTTCTTCGTCTAACAAGCAATCGACGACATCTTGACTGGCCAGTACCAAAAGTTTCTGAGCCTCATAGGCGCGGGCGGCTCGAGTGATTTCACGAAAAATTTCGTAGCATACGGTTTGCGCAGTTTTAATGGTTCCGCGCCCATCACAGGTAGGGCAAGTTTCGCAAAGAATTCGCTCTAAACTTTCACGAGTTCTTTTACGAGTCATCTCAACCAAACCAAGAGAGGAAACCTCCGTCACATGGGTTTTCGCGTGATCATGTTCTAAAGACTTCTCGAGCGTACGCAAAACTTGCCGTTTATGATCCTCTTCTTTCATGTCAATAAAGTCGATGATTATAATTCCGCCGAGGTTCCTCAGTCGTAACTGTCTAGCCAATGCAGACGCTGCTTCTAAATTAGTGCGAAAGATGGTTTCTTCAAGGTTTCTATGGCCAACAAACGCCCCGGTATTAATATCGATGGTGGTCATGGCTTCCGTTTGATCAATGATTAGATAGCCGCCAGATTTTAAAGGAACGTGGCGATGCAATGCTTTCTGAATTTCATCTTCTACATTATAAACATCGAATAGTGGACGGCCGCCACGATACATCTCAAGCCGAGGCTCTAGCTCAGGCACAAACTCATTCACAAACTGACGAGTCTTATCAAAAACGCCTTGACTATCAATGCGAATTTTTTCAACTTTACTTGCCACCATGTCTCTTACTATTCGCAGTTCGAGACTTAAGTCTTCATAAATAAGCGCCGGAGCTTTAGCGCTCCCAATTCGTGTTTTAATTCGATCCCATAATTTTTTTAGAAATGAAACATCGCGTCGTAATTCGATCTCTCCCGCCCCTTCGGCTGCGGTTCGAATGATATAACCTTCATCAGGATGTTCTTTTTCATTCAAAATATCTCGTAATCGGTTTCTTTCATTTTCATCTTCTATGCGTTGCGAAACACCAACATGAGAATTCTCAGGCATCAACACTAGATAACGACTGGGCACCGTTGTATGCGTTGTTAAGCGAGCTCCTTTGCTTCCTAACTCGTCTTTAATCACTTGCACAATGATGTCTTGTCCCTCGCGCAGTAAACGAGTGATATCTTCATTATGATTCTCTTGTTGGCTGTCATGTTGCGAAATCACTTCAGAAACATGTAAGAAAGCACTGCGCTCTAGCCCAATATCAACGAACGCAGCCTGCATTCCGGGTAATACGCGTTTCACTTTTCCTTTATAAATATTCCCGACCAGTCCGCGACTCTGACTCCGCTCAATTAGCAGCTCTTGTAACATACCATTTTCAACCACGGCTACACGGGTTTCTTGTGGTGTTACATTAATTAAAATCTCTTCGCTCATTCATTTGAATCCGTGTTTAAGAGTGCGGTCGAGACAGCCACATTGCTACCCGCCATTGTTGCAATAATGCTGAGGTTTCGAACAATGGAAGCCCCATCACCCCAGAAAAACTACCGTTAATATTGGCCACAAAACTCGCAGCAAGCCCCTGCACAGCATAACCACCCGCTTTGTCTCGGCCCTCTCCGGTTTTCCAGTAGTGCCGCATTTCCGCTTCACTGATCTCGCGAAACGTAACCTCTGACTCGACCGATACAAACTCGCGCTTGTTAGCAAACATAATGCCTACTCCAGTGAGTACTTGGTGCGTTCGGCCGGACAAACGAGAAAGCATGGCCACTGACTCTTGCTCATTCTCTGGCTTTCCTAACACGTCATCGTCGACTACCACGGCCGTATCAGAAGCAAGAACTGGCATATCTTGAGGAAACCCGGGCTGCTGCCAGACGGTAGACGCTTTTGTTAAGGTAATACGACGGACATAATCGTAGGGCTTTTCATTGTTCCAACGTTGCTCATCGATATTGGCTGGACGAACCTCAAAATCAACACCGATTTGTTTGAGAAGCTCGCGGCGACGCGGTGACTGCGAGGCCAAACAAACTCGAAAATAGACAATCGCTTTATTTAAGTTTGACTCAGTCATGCTTAACTCACCCTTAACTGACGACGAACATCACGCAACAATAAAAACAACCACGACCAAACCAAGCCACTGCTGAACATTGGTATCCAGTACGAGAAATGAGTGTTAAATGGGATAAATAGGCTCTTTAATCCAAGCACTAAAAGCATGTAAATGCCCACTAACATCGCAATAACTAATGACTGTTTCCAGCGTGGAAATAAGCGTATTCTCTGATACAGAAGCAACGAAAAATAGGCCATCACAGACAAACTCATTGCGTGAAGTCCGAGCACGGATCCTTGAACTGCATCAACAAAAATTCCGGCGATGAATGCGGTAAAGATTCCCACTCGATGGGGCAAGGCAATGGTCCAGTACAGCATGACCATGGGTAACCATTCTGGCCAATAAGGCATTAAGAGCTTTGGCAAAGGTAAAATATCAAGCAGCAAAGCAACCGCAAATGAGGCCCAAATAACCCAATAATTATGACGGTGGGTACTCATCAGTGCGAGCCCTCTTCAATGACCGGTTCAGACGGCGTCAGGTCACTGGAAATTTGTTGCGGATCTCGATCAGGCCAAATCAACAAGACCTGGCCAGTTCTCGCTAAATGCGCTTCTGGGGAGGCTTCAATCATGGCGTAGGGAGCACCGGGATCGCGAATAATATTAACCACCGTCGCGACCGGATAACCATCCGGAAAACGCTCCCCGATACCTGAACTTAATAACAAGTCACCGACTCGAATGTCCGCCGTATTCCGAACATATTGCAAGTTTAAATAATCTTTGCCGGTCCCTAGTGCAATACTCCGTTCACCACTCCGCTCAACACGCACCGGAATCGCATGGCGCGGATCGGTAATGATAAGGACCTGACTGGTTAACGTTCTAACCTCCGTGACCTGTCCCATCATGCCATTCGCATCGAGCACTGCTTGCCCAAGATAAACATCATCGAGCTGGCCTTTGTTGATAATAATCTCATGAGTTGCAGCATCTGGGGCAACATTAATAATCTCAGCGACCAGTCGCCGGCCTTCAACTTTCTTCTCTGTCCCCAATAAATTGCGCAATTGAGCGTTTTCAGCCTTCAGCGCAACCAACTTCTGCAATTGCGTTCGCAGAATAAAGACTTCATCTTTAAGCGATTGATTTTCTTTGAAAAGCTCGTCTCGACTACGGATTCGGTCACCGCTCCAAAGGGCAACCTCTCCAGGTAAGTCTGCGATGTAAACTAAAGGTGTTAAGAACGTCGATAGGAAGTTACGCAACGCGCTAAGGTGCTGCCCGCGGTGATCGGCGAACATAAACACGCCCGACAGAACCATAACGGTCAGTAGGCGAGTAAAATGGGACGTTTCGTCTACGAAAATGTGCTTAATAGTGGCTCTCCACCCATAAAATTAGACTTAGCGTGTCTTAATCAAGCTAAGTCTTTGATTATAGATAGAAATTGAAACGATGACTACTCGTGAGAGAAGAGATCGCCACCGTGCGCTTCGATGGTTTCAAGCACTTTGCCACCACCCCGAGCCACACAGGTCAGCGGATCTTCAGCAATGATCACTGGAAGACCGGTTTCTTCCATAAACAGACGATCAATATCTCTAATCAACGCGCCACCACCGGTCAGCACCAGCCCACGCTCTGAAATGTCAGCGGCCAGCTCTGGTGGAGATTGCTCGAGTACCGAGCGAACAGCTCGGATGATTCCTGCTAATGGATCTTGTAAGGCTTCTAAAACTTCATTGCTATTAATGGTAAAACTACGAGGTACACCCTCGGCTAAATTTCGGCCACGAACATCAATTTCCATGACCTCAGTGCTCGGATAAGCCGTTCCAATTTCATGCTTAATTCTTTCTGCGGTGCTTTCACCAATGATGGTACCGTAATTGCGACGAACGTACTCAATGATCGCTTCATCAAAGCGGTCTCCACCAATCCGGACGGATTCTGACTGGACCACGCCATTTAAACTCAAGATTGCAATTTCAGTCGTACCGCCACCGATATCAACCACCATTGAGCCACGAGCCTCACCAACAGGCATACCGGCGCCAACTGCTGCGGCCATTGGTTCTTCAATTAAATAAACTTCACGAGCGCCAGCGCCTAGCGCAGACTCTCGAATCGCTCGGCGTTCAACTTGAGTTGAGCCACAAGGCACGCAAACCAGTACTCTTGGGCTCGGGCGCATAAAAAAGCTTTTCTCGTGAACTTTGCGAATAAATTCTTGCAACATCTTTTCGGTCACTTCGAAATCGGCAATAACGCCATCTTTCATTGGACGAATAGCCTCAATATTACCGGGCGTTCTTCCAAGCATCATTTTGGCTTCTTGACCAACGGCTGCTATCGATTTGTTTCCATTGCGCTCACGTCGAATTGCAACGACTGAAGGCTCATTCAAAACGATGCCGTTTTGAGGTACGTAAATCAAAGTATTAGCAGTTCCCAGATCAATCGAGAGATCGCTTGAAAACATTCCACGAATTTTATTTAACATTGTATTTAGTAAATCCAGTTAGAAAACGGTCGGAAGCGGCGCCAATATGGGTCTTTCTATGACAATAATTTATTGCTTGGGTTCCCAAAAACCCGCGAACTCTGTCATTGAACAGCACCATAAACATAGCGCGCTAATGTATCAATCTGCTGGAGCGACTGCAAGCGCTTGCTTACCTGCCAGACAAGAAACGTGACTCATCGCCGATTAATGACTTGAGTTTAGCTCAAATGATGAACAATTCCTAAGACTATCAATAAGATGACAAGGGCTTTCGTTTTGCAGAGGGGATTTAATCATGGGATCTAACTTGTGATGACAACAAAGATTCTTATCTCTCATTTGAACAAGGCTACACTGTAAAAATCGTTGATTCAGATAAACTCATCCTGCAAAATTCCGGTCTCGAAATCACCGATGTTACACTCACTTATCGGGCCGCCTGGAATAACCAAAATACGTTATGTCATCTATTACTTTAGAGCGTCTTAGTCGTCATCATGATTCCTTTATTATCAAGCTGTTGAGTAATCAACAGGTGATGGCATCCATCACTGGCAAGGCTCACTCGAAAAGCGAGATAGAGCAACACATTTGGCCCAAGTTACTGAAACGCCAATCGCCCGTTAACGATTTCTTTCACGCCCACCCACCTCAACAAGCAAAACATTGTCCAATGGCCATATGGATCATCTATAGCCAATCAACACCCTGTGGCTGGCTACAGCTGCAACGGTCTTGGTTACACCCCAAGAACCCTTTCGCTGTAACCATTGGTTATCGCTTACTGCCAACATTTTGGGGCAAGAATTTAGCTTCCAGCGCTCTTAAACAGTGGTACACAGAGATTTTCGAGCCGTCGTCGCGAGTTGAGCTTTATGCGCACACTCTGGCCTCTAACCAAGCATCGCAAAGCGTATTAAAAAAGTGCCAGTTCACACCCGTTCATTCTTTTTGCTACACCGAACGGGTTCTTCCAAATATTGACCAGCAACACCGAGAAGCGCTTTTGTTTAAGAAAACCGAGTGAAAAACTATCTTACTGTTTTTATTAAAATATTTGCAGGATAGTTGGCAGCGACTAAGCTTTAGAGTAAACATCGCTTAGCTTGGAAAGGTATGGCAGAAAGTGCCCGACAATTTATCTCAATAGCCAAAATAGCATCGGAACTTTATCATGCGAAATCGATTGCTATTGAGCTATCTATCACCTCGAAAAATGCGCGGGCTCTTGCGGCAAGAGCTGGTACATCTGCGGCTGGGTTCAATGAAATTACCGGCTTTATTGAGAGCTTGGCCATTTTGACCATCGCGACCGCTAATCAAGTCAACAAACGGGCAGTCGCTCTGGTACACGATTCAGCAAGATTATTTCGCGACAATGGTCTTTTGTCTCAATTGCAAAAGTCTTATCAACAAGCTGATGATTCAGTCAAAAACAAGATCCGTCCTTTATTGGAACAAACTCGAGGGAAAATTGCCCTTAACGAGCAAACGACTTTTTCCGATATAACACTGTTGGCCAAGCAGATTGCGCAAACGCAAAACGATTTACGTTCGGCAAAAATTGTAACAGTCGTCGCCCGAATCGAATCAACTCGAGCCGATCCATCGTTACAAGACTCTTTACAATCGGTCGCCGACAATGTCGAGCGTTCAAGCCAAGCAATCGCCAAACACCTACGACAAGCACAAACTCATTTAGATAAGGAGTAGCGGCAACCTTATGAAAACGCATCATCTTTATCACAGTGGTACCCATCGATGGCTATTTTTTGGTCGTGATCCCGACAAGAAAAATAATATTATCGATACTAATCAATATCTGATAACGACGCCAAAGCGCGCTGTATTACTCGATCCAGGTGGTATTGAGCTATTCTCACAAATGCTCACGGCCGTACTACAGCACATTGATTTGCCTCAACTCACGGATTTATTCGCCTCTCATCAAGATCCTGACATTATCTCATCGTTGGGTTTGTGGGATCAGTGCTTAGAAAACGCAACATTACATGCCCCTTGGCTTTGGGAGGGTTTTATACGTCACTTTGGAATGAACAGCATTAAATACAACCCGCTTCCAGACGAAGGTGGTCAACTCGATTTAAACGGTATCACTTTGCAATTCATACCGGCACACTACTTACATTCTTCAGGTAACTTTCATGTGTATGATGCCACAGCGAAAATTCTGATGAGTGGCGATATTGGAGCCGCTCTTGATGACACCAGCGCGCCAATCTTTGTTGAAGACTTTGAGCAACACATACCTAAAATGGAGTATTTCCATCAGCGTTGGATGCCCTCCAATGCCGCCAAAAATGATTGGATTAAGCGCGTCAGACAACTCGACATTGAGTATATGGCACCGCAGCATGGTGCTATATTCAAAGGCAGCATGGTACACAAGTTTCTTGACTGGTTTGAACAACTTGAGGTCGGTGTTGCTATTGCTTCTAACTAATTTAACCTCTATTTACCAAAGCGAGATATTTGTATGTAATTTAATCGATGTACAAAATTGCGAGCTACTTAACATTAAAAAAGTGTTCAATTGGATTAATTACGGTAATATCGCGCCACCAATCACTGGCTAATAAAACTACGAACGACTGAGTCTTATGAATAAAACTATCTTTGCATTAAGCCGAAAAAACAGGGAGCTCGAGCACCTGTTATTTCGCGAAAAAGATAAAAAGACCAGTGCCAGTTATAAACAATTATCATCTCAAGAGCTTCTCGGCGTTTTACAGCAGATTTTTCGTGATGTTGTGAAAGCCACGTCTCCGGAAGAATCGCCTTTAGCCTATTATGAAATTGTCAGTGCCATCTACCAAAAGCTCACTCAAGATCGTGAGTTCCACATTCCCGGTGAAATAAAAAGCAGCTTGCATCTGACGGAGTTAACCTTTCAGTATCTCAATGGTATCACCGAAGAGCACAGTGAAATTAAACGCTTAATGCAGCTCTTAGCGTTAAGTTGGGCTCAACTTGCAATACATTCTCCTGAGTTTTTGCAGGTTACTCAACATCCGGCGAAAAAAGTATTGTCAAAGTTATTAATGCTTGGAGAGTGCTGGGATCAACGCAGCGGCGCTTTGGCGAAAAAGCTACTAGATGGCATTCGCTTGGTGCTCACTCAGCTGAATCAAAAAGGTGCTAACCCGCGTATTTATGAGCAAGCAGCCAATCGAATTATGTCACTCGAGTCGGCGTTTAACGAGTACCGCACCGATCGTCTCAAAAAGATTGTAGAAACCAAGCGTAAAGCCGAGCGAGAAGTGAAAGCGGACGCTTTCGTCGCAGAGTTTATTCAAGAGAAAACGTCAGGCGATGAATTTCCGGTCTTTTTGCTGGAGTTCTTAGAAAACTATTTAAGTCCTTACCTTAAAAGCATTTTTATGGAAACAGGACCCGTTGGCCAAAAATGGCATACCGCTATTGATGATGCAGAAACCCTAATTTGGAGTATTACCGCTCCTTTTAATGCTGACTACACTGATTTTTATCATGAAAAAGTTCCGGCAGCATTAAAGCGCCTTTACGAGGGAATCGACAAGTTATTTCATGGTTCGGAAAGTTTAGGTGAGTTCTTTTATGAGCTTGAAGGTATTCACATCAAAAAACTTAATGGCGAACGCACTGACTTTTACACCATTATCACCAGTCCAATTTTTGAAGACTTCGACGACCAAGAACCAACTCAGCCAGTGGTCGACTATAGTAGCGAGCTCGACTCCATTTTGAATGATGATGACTGGTATTATCTCATTCAAAAAGGCAAACGTTTTCGCTGTCAGCTCGTTCCTCGAGACTATACCGGAAAATGGCTGGTGTTTGTAAACTTGTCGGGCGCAATGATCGCTGACTTTGATATCACGTCAGCGAGTTTTCATCCGTCTCATCTTCCTTTGGTCACCATTGAAACGCATAATTATTGGGAAGAATTAACGGATTACTTAGAACGAATTATGACTCGACGAGTGCAAGTACTCGAAGAACAAGCCAACAAAGTTAAACAAGAGATTCTTGCCGATAAAGCGAGAAAACAAGCCGCTGAAGAAGAAGCCAGAAAAGTCATTCGACAAAAAATTGAAGAAGAACTTAAACAACAGCAAGATAAAAAACGCCGCTTAGAAGAAGACCGTGCGAGAGCCATCGCTAAGGCAAAAGAAGAAGAGGCATTGTTAGAAAGTAAACGACGTAACGCTCAGAAAACGGTTGATGAATTGATGACCGGAGCGATTATTAAGTACACGCCTGAAGGCGCAAAACCACAGAACTTAACCCTCAGCATCATCTCTACGACGACCAGTAAATATATTTTTACTGACTCTCATGGACAACGAGTGCTTGACCCAAAAGAGCCGCAACTGGTTGACCTTTTTGCTGCAGAGCGAGTGATCTTACTCGAACAAGGCAAAGAATTTGAAGACACCTTAAAGTCGCTGGTTGCCGGTCAACGAGAAGCGCTTAAAGATCAATAAGCCCCTTCCCGTTCACTTTAAAGTACAAAATAGAAGCGATGACTGGTTAACCAAACCGGGTAATCAACACACATCATATACCCCATATAGTCTTTCGGATTCGCACCCAACATCGCAAAGCCATTCGCCAATAACTCATCGGCAAAATCAACATTCAACTTACTATTCAACATAGGATCGTCTGGATTAATGAGCTGAATTTCTGGCGACTCACTGAACCTTTCGCACCATAAGTCTTCGGGTTGATGCAGCTTCTCGTGAACTTTAATACTCGATGGATAACACCCGCCCTGCACTCTGGCTTGCTGGCCGAGTTCACGTTCCATAAAAGTAACCAATGCAATTTTCTTCGCTGGACTGCGCTGCATTAGACTTTGACACACCACTTTGTAATCATCCATCAGCGGGTTAGGTTGGGTACGAGCATCGAAATGAGCGGTGGTTATGTTGAAGCGCCCACCGTTGATGGGCGGCAAAGTTTGATCATACACCAACGCATTTTTTAGATTAGCAACACCGGCGTAAGTTTGCTCAATCCCCGGTGTTGAGTATTCAGAAAGTAAAAACTCTTGTGACTTAGAGTCATCGACCCTGTGTTCAGCAGCAGAGCTGAGGATCAGTGGATGACTGACAGTTAGCTCGGCAAGGTTGCCGCCAAAATTTTGTACGAATGGGCGTGCAGAGTGAGCCAACTCAACGCCTGTTTTATTGGCAATAATAAACTCATCGATAAAGGCATTATTGCGCGGATTGACTCGAGTAAATACCAGGCTTAAATACAAGTCAACCGACTCTCCGGTTAACTCACGGTTAGTCTCATAAGCATTTTTACGCATTACTCGCGAATAACTTTGCAGCGAACCCGATGTTTGATTCTGGTATTTTTCTAGTTGGCGCTTTAGGTCCGACTGACTGGTCGCAAACTTCAAAATCAAGTCTTCGTATTGACCGGTCATTTGTTGAAACCGCTCTAAATTTTGCGGGTTACTTAATCGCTCCAAAAAACTGTCGTATAGCTGATGCAAGCCATGAATACCCGGTAGGGTTACAATGACGTCCAAACCACTTTGAGTTTTCGTGAATGCCTGCACCAACCTTTGACAAGTCGACTTATTAACGCCGCTCCATCGGGCCAAACCCGCAATGGTACGAGCCGAACGCGGTAGCACATCGAAGGTTTCATTCAACACTTTCTTGAAGTGATCGCCGGCTCGTTGTATCTGCGCCACTTCAGATTCATTTAACGCCATAATAAGCTCTCTTTCACTTAGGTAGAGCTCGCGTGACTGATCAGACCAGCACCAAGCTTTGCTTATAAATCATACAGTTAATGTAAATCTCACTGCCGTATATTACTCCCTCGCATAACAGAATAACAAATCCTAGTTGCATTTAAGCGCAACCTGAAATAGCATCCAAATCACATCTGAGATATATTCTAAATCAATCTCCGCAGTATGATGTGTCAGTATATGCAGTTCCCAATACTGTTAAAACTATAACGAAAATACGACCAAGCCTGATTCCAGGCGGGGTATGGAGGAAACCATGAAACTAAACAAACTCGCGCTCGCTATGGGCCTAGTCAGCGCCCCGTTCATCCAAGCCGGTGAACTGAAAAAAGCAGCCAACCCTGACAATGTTATCCAAGACCAGTACATTGTAGTCTATAAAGACGCAGCACTAGCCAAAGGCGGCATGGCATTAAACGCAAATGCCATGAAGTCAGCCGTTGATAACGCATCAGCGCAACTGGCTAAATCAATGAACGTCAGTGTGCAAAAGAAATTCTCAGCTGCACTGCGTGGCGCCGTTTTTGAAATGGACGAAAAAACCGCGGCTAAAATGGCGAAACACCCTCTCGTTGATTTTATCGAGCCGGATCAACGAGTCACCTTAAACGCCACTCAAAACAACGCAACTTGGGGACTTGACCGAGTTGACCAACGCAGTGGCTCTCTCGATAGCCAATACACTTACAACACGACCGCTTCAAACGTTAATGTTTACATTTTAGATACTGGTGTAAACAATCATTCAGATTTCGGTGGCCGTGTTTCAAGTGGCTACGACTTTATTGACAATGATAACAACACCAGTGACTGTCAAGGTCATGGAACTCACGTTGCCGGTACTGTTGCCAGTGCGACTTACGGTGTTGCTAAAGGCGCTGATGTTATCGGTGTTCGAGTTCTTGATTGCCAAGGTTCTGGATCTTACTCTGGCATAATTTCTGGTATCGACTGGGTGGCTCAAAACCACGTTAAACCAGCGGTTGCCAATATGAGTCTTGGTGGCGGCGCTTCATCTTCGGTTGATAACGCTACCAATAACTTAGTGTCTGCAGGTGTTGTCACGGTTGTTGCCGCTGGTAACGACAACAGCGACGCTTGTAATTACTCTCCTGCTCGTGTGACCAATGCAATCACTGTTGGGTCGACGACCAGTAGCGATTCGCGTTCCTCTTTTTCGAACTATGGAAGTTGTGTTGACATTTTTGCTCCTGGTTCAAACATCACTTCTACTAGTATGAATGGTGGTTCTCAAACGATGAGTGGAACGTCGATGGCGAGTCCTCACGTTGCTGGTGTTGCGGCGCTGTACTTGGCTAACAACCCGAATGCAACTCCTTCACAGGTTGAGCAAGCGCTTGAAGACAATGCAACGCCTAATGCCATCAGTGGCGTGAACGGCTCGCCAAACCTATTGGCTTACTCTCTATTTGATGGTGGAACAACCCCACCTCCGCCACCTCCTCCAGGTGACAATCAATTAACTAACGGAGAGCCAGTCAGTAACTTGGGTGCTTCTACTGGTAACGATATTGTTTACACACTAGAAGTACCTCAAGGTGCTAGCAACATCAGCTTCCAAATCAGTGGTGGTTCTGGTGATGCTGATATGTACGTTAAATTTGGTTCAGCCCCAACTGACAGCAGCTACGATTGTCGTCCTTACCGTAACGGTAACAACGAGAGTTGTACTGGAAGTCAAACTGGTGGAACCTACTATGTTCGCCTTAAAGCTTACAGCACTTTCTCAGGCGTAACCTTAGTCGGTAGTTACGACGGTGGTGGTACCCCTCCTCCCGGTGGTAACGATCCAATTGACGTAACTGCTAGCAATATCGTTGTAAACTACGGCTCTTGGGCTCGTTACTACTACGATTTACCAGAAGGCTACTCAACGCTTACTGTGTCGACTTCTGGTGGCTCTGGTGACGCGGATCTCTATGTACGCTTCGGTGCTCAATCTACCCTTTCCCAGTATGATTGCCGTCCGTATAAGAGTGGTAACAATGAAACCTGTACCTTCCAAAACCCACAAGGTGGCCGTTGGTATCTGGACTTGTATGGATACAGTGCAGCAGCAGGTGTGACTTTGCGTCTTCAAGCAAACTAAGATTAGGTAACACTCACCTTAGTTTAAGGGGAAGCTTAGCTTCCCCTTTTTTTATTCTCTTTATTTTCTCTTTAAAACGTTTCGTTCAGATCGATTCACTATAATCGTCTAGCATGTCTCGGTATGTACACTCTTTGCTTTTCTCTTCGATGGGATTAGAAGCGTTTCTAACGCCCAATGCCTAGCACTTCGTGTTCCGAGTGCCAACCGTCGCTATTATCAATCTCAAGTTCAAACTCTATTCGCGACTTGATGATGCCCAAACAACCTTGAGACCAAGGATGGCAGCACCGTATTATCTCAACCGATTGGCTCTTTAAAAGAAATGGAAAAGTCGCAAGAAATATCGTTACTCTGTCTGCTCTGGATGTTTTTGATAAAATGCATTCACACCCGCGATCGCTTCTTCAGCGGTTTCGACAAATTGAAACAGTTCCTTGTCTCTTGCGCTAATAACGCCCTCTTCAACCAAAGCGTCAAAGTTGATCACTTTATTCCAAAACTCCGCGCCAAATAAAAAAATCGGCATCAAATTCAGTCGTCGTGTTTGAATCAAGGTCAAGGTTTCCATCACTTCGTCGAGGGTGCCGAATCCTCCTGGAAAAGCGAACAAGGCTTTTGCGCGCGCAAGAAAATGCATTTTTCGAATCGCAAAATAATGGAACTGAAAACAATACTCTGGACTGATATAGGCGTTTGGCTCTTGTTCCGTTGGTAAGACAATATTGAGACCAATACTTTTCTTTCCGGCTAAGGAAGCCCCTTTATTTGCGGCTTCCATAATGCCGGGACCACCACCCGTTACAACGGTCGCATCTATGCCTGTGTTATCAGGATCAGATAGCTGTTGCGCTAAACGAACACATTCTTGGTAATACGATGACTTCTGATGCAATTGAATAGCGGCATGCAGTTGCTGTTGTAATAACTCATTGTTTGGATTTTGTTGTTGCTTTCGCTCTAGCTGTTGGATCTTTTGCAGTGACTGCTCTTCGTCATGAATTCTCGCACTGCCGAAAATTGGCCAAGTCGCTTTTATCTCATGTGCATTTAATATTTGATCGGGTTTTTGCCACTCTAACAATAGTCGAACGGCACGCTGCTCATCTTGTAATAAGAATTCTGGATCATCGAATGCTAATCGATAAGATGGAGACAAGGTCTGTGGCGAATCATCGCATTTCTTCGCTTCTAAGATCATATCTCTTGAGCGTGGTAAAGAGGAATGCGCTCTAAAGGGAGGACGAATCATTCTCGTCGCTTTCTTAAGATGGTTGTGCTTTACAATTTTCTTACTCGCCATGCTTTGAGTATCCCTACTGACTACAACGGGTTATCTTAAAGTTTCATAGACGTTAACACAATCAACTATTCAGCAGTTTGCTCCTGTCGGGAGTCACTCGCTTGGCATTCAACGGCCCTTTTCGATACCGGTAAAGCGATCGGGTGAGACAACTTTTTGTAAATCGATACCTGGTCACCAGACACGATATTCGCCGCAAAGACATCGATAGGATGCGTAATCGCAATGTCATCAACGACTTCTTCGACCGCTAAATGACCGACCGTGTAAGGAGGCAGCGCCGCATCTTGCTGATATTGCAACTGCAGTACTTCTTTTGGGTACACAGTGCCTTTACCAAGCGAAACATAAACTTCATTACGATCAACTTTTAACACTGAGCCGCGAATGGGTTGATCGGCAAAAAATTGAACTAATTCAACCATCGACCGATTGACCGCAGCGGCAAAAGTTTGTCCGGTTGTCGTGGTGGCAAAACCGTTAAGAAATTGTTGCTCTGGCCCAGGGCCATAAACCATCGGGGTCGCTCCACGCTCACATGGCATCATACTAGCGGCGACGGGTACGGTAAGCTGTTGATGCCCCAGATGATCGTAAAGCACTAAGGCCAACTTCACTCGAGACGCTTTATTATCACCGGCCCACTGACTCCAAACCCGGTCAAGTTGACCAAGACCCAAACTAGCCGCATGATCGCGATCGTCCAAAGCGTACAGAGTTTGGTAATCATAAAGCACAAATTGGAGTTTCCAAGGGGCTTCTTTTTGAGAAACCTGAAACCCAGCATGACTCACCAAATGCGCCACCGCATTATGCAATGCTGATGGCAGGTTTCGAACTTCACTATGCTTGGCCAATCCCGAGTACTGGCTCGACGCATATTCGGTTCTCCCCGTCGCATTGACCGTGGGCAATAATTGAATGCTCGTTGCGGCACCGGGATTGGTTTGCCACAGCACATACGCATATTGTCGAGTTTCACTACCCTTTAAATAGGGCAGTTGTACAACTTTACTGGCATAAGCACTGAAAGAAACGAGCGCCAGCACCAAAAGGTTCACGCAGTGCCAATTAACCTTACCGCGCTTGCTACTTCGCATGAGTTTGTTTCGAATATAGTCCATCGGGCGCCTCTTCTACTCATTCGCTGATGATTAGATGCAGTTCATACATTTACTAGCGTTATCGGCCAAGACATAGGGTAAGTTTAGAGTTACAGGCATTTTAGACACATGAATAATTAAAAGGCATAAAGCGCATAAAAAATCTATTTTTGAAATATAATTACAAAAAACTTCCTAAAAAGCTGCTAAACTCCGCCTATCAACGAAAACAAAACAATAACCAATAAAAACAAAAAGATAACCTCCTCGCCTTTATTTGCCAAGTAAAGCAAAGACGGTTAAATCGTAAAAGTTATTTCCAAAATCATTTATTTTATGTAATTTTATTACACAACAAGCACTAGACATTGCTTAAATATTCGTTATAGACTGAACAACTGCTGCCATGCAGCATAAGAAAAATAATCGAATAACGAATAATAAATAACGAAGGCTCCGAACACTAAATCGGATGCCGAAACAACACAGTGCTCCAAAAACGATAGGACCGAGCCCGCACTTTCGGCAACATTTAAGCAGCTATGCCGGACGCTCTCTGTAACCATCCCATCAAAAACAAGAAACAATGGTACGGAGTAACTCCCTCTAAATTCTAGGGACGGGTACCGGGCAAATACTGGGTTGTATAACCAAAGCACAGTCCTTTGGAATCGAGTTTTCATTCCTTATCGCCTGTGCCAAAACATATAAGGACCATGGCATGAGTTCTCTGTACCATCACAGTCAGGCAAAAGATAACTGCGGCTTTGGAATGATTGCTCACATTGAAGGTGAAGCAAGTCATCAACTCGTTGAGACATCGTTGCAGGCGCTCAATCGAATGACCCACCGAGGGGCAGTTGCTAGTGATGGTTTATCTGGTGATGGTTGCGGCTTACTGATTCAAAAGCCAGAAGCTTTTTTACGCCGAGTAGCCGCTGATGAGGGCTTTAAACTCGGCAAAGACTTTGCCGTGGGTATGGTGTTTCTGAGTCAAAATGAAAGCTTAGCGGCAACCTGTCGAGAAGTTCTAGAACAAGAGATTCGACGAGAAACCTTGTCGGTCATTGGATGGCGTAAAGTCCCCAAAGACACCTCCATTTGCGGTGAAGTCGCTCTCAACTCACTGCCCCAGATTGAACAAATTTTCGTTCAAGGAATGCCTGGCTGGAGCAAGCACGATATGGAGCGCCGACTGTTCATTGCTCGACGACGGGCTGCTTGGCGATTACTTCGCGAAATAAACTGCCCAGATTATTACGTATCCTCTTTGTCGTGCATGGTTATGGTGTATAAAGCATTGGTCATGCCGCGACATCTCGCGCAATTTTATCCTGACTTACAAGCGTCAGATTTCACCAGTGCCATTTGTTTATTCCACCAGCGTTTTTCGACCAATACGCTTCCTCAATGGAAGTACGCGCAACCGTTTCGCTTTCTTGCCCACAATGGCGAAATCAACACCATCACCGGTAATCGAAACTGGTCGAAGGCTCGAACCAGTAAGTTTGTCACGCCGTTATTACCCGATCTAAAAGAAATTGAACCCTTGGTCAATCAAACCGGTTCCGACTCCTCGTCTCTCGACAATATGCTTGAAGTGTTTCTTGCTGGGGGTATGGATATCTTTCGAGCGTTACGACTGTTAATTCCACCTGCATGGCAAAATTTGCCCGGTATGGATCCTGATCTTCGCGCATTTTATGAATTCAACTCAATGCATATCGAGCCTTGGGATGGCCCAGCGGGCATTGTGATGACCAATGGACAACACGTCGCCTGCACGCTTGATCGAAATGGATTGCGTCCGGCTCGTTATGTCATTACCAAAGACAACCTAATCACCCTCGCTTCTGAAGTAGGCGTCTGGGATTACGATGAAGCGGATGTCCTTGAAAAAGGTCGAGTGGGTCCAGGTGAACTACTGGCGGTAGATACTGCGATGGGCAAAATTTGGAAAAGTAGAGAAATTGATGATGAGTTAAAAACGCGCCATCCTTATCGTGAATGGTTAGAAGAAAATCACTTAACTTTGTCTCGTTATTCGCAAGAGACCATCGATCCAATTTCGTCTGAGCAATTGCTTGAGCAACAAAAGCGCTTCACCATTTCTGAAGAAGAAAAACGCAGCATTTTATTGCCATTAGCTAACCAAGGCGTTGAAGCCACTGGCTCCATGGGTGATGACACTCCCGTCGCAGTGTTGTCGGCTCAACCAAGAAATCTATTTGATTATTTTCGACAACAATTTGCGCAGGTGACTAACCCTCCCATCGACTCCTTGCGAGAAAAAGCCAGTATGAGCTTAGAAACCTGTATCGGTGTTGAATACAATGTATTCCAAGAAACCACCGGACATGCTTATCGTGTGGTTCTTGAGTCGCCGGTGCTCACGCATAGCGAATACCAACAACTCGCCCAGTTAAAAGGAAAACACTATCGTCATTACACGGTTCGCTTAGCCTTACAACCTAATGAAACACTCGCAGAGGCGATGGAAAGAATGGTTGAAGAGGCTTTATCGGTCGTTCGAGACGGTGTGGTGCTACTGTGTTTATCCGATCGTGAACTCAACGCCGAAGAAGTGCCTATTCATGCCGCATTAGCAACGGGCGCTATTCACAATGCCATGATTGAACAAGGCTTGCGTTGTGACTGCAACATTATTGTGTGCAGTGGGTATGTTCGCGACCCACATCATTTTGCGGTGTTGTGCGGATTAGGCGCGACCGCGGTTTATCCGTATTTGGCCTATCAAAGCATCGCGGCGTTAATTGAAGATCAAACGGCCGCCGCACTCTCCGAGGCCATATTAAATTACCGACAAGGCATTGAGTATGGATTACGAAAAATCCTTTCAAAAATGGGTATTTCGACAATGGCCAGCTATCGCGGAGCCCAGTTGTTTGAAGGGTTAGGTCTTCACTCAGAAGTCATTCGTCGCTGTTTTCCTGGCATGGCGTCGCGTATCGAAGGTGTTAATTTTGAATGGCTAGAACAACACGCTCGAGAGCAACATCAACGAGCAAAACAACAGCAGCAGCCGCTCCCTCAAGGTGGACTTTTGAAATACCAATTCAATGGCGAGTTACATGCTTATAACCCCGATGTTGTTCAACAACTACAAACCGCGGTCACCACAGGACAATACGACGACTATCAACAATTTGCCGATACCGTGAATCAACGCTCGCCTTTAGCACTCAGAGACTTACTTAGATTGGCACCCTCAAAGAATCCGTTAGCGCTAGAGCAAGTAGAATCGTCAGCATCCATATTTACTCGCTTCGATAGTGCGGCCATGTCAATTGGTGCGCTTTCTCCAGAGGCGCATGAGTCATTAGCGATCGCAATGAACCGACTGGGAGGTAATTCGAACTCAGGTGAAGGTGGTGAAGATGCGGCTCGTTTCGGCACGCTTAAAAATTCCAACATCAAGCAAATAGCCTCCGGACGATTTGGTGTTACTGCGCACTACCTAGTGAATGCTAAGGTTCTGCAAATTAAAGTTGCCCAAGGAGCCAAACCAGGAGAAGGCGGTCAACTTCCCGGTCACAAAGTCACTGCGTTAATTGCTCAGTTACGCCACTCAGTACCCGGCGTCACACTTATTTCGCCGCCGCCGCATCATGATATTTACTCCATTGAAGATCTTGCACAGTTAATTTTTGATCTCAAACAAGTTAACCCAACGGCAAGAGTGTCGGTGAAACTCGTCGCTGAACCCGGCGTTGGCACTATCGCAGCGGGTGTTGCCAAAGCTTACGCCGACATGATCACCATTTCTGGCTATGATGGAGGCACTGGTGCCAGCCCTCTCAGCTCAATTAAATACGCCGGTTCTCCGTGGGAACTCGGTCTCGCAGAAGTGCAACAAGCGTTAGTTGAAAATGGGCTCCGTCATAAAGTAACGGTACAAGTTGATGGCGGCCTTAAAACGGGATTGGATGTTATTAAAGGGGCTATTTTAGGTGCCGAGAGTTTTGGTTTTGGCACAGGACCAATGGTCGCTTTGGGTTGCAAATATCTACGCATTTGCCATTTAAATAATTGTGCAACCGGTGTCGCGACTCAAGACGAACAATTGCGACAAAAATACTTTCATGGTTTACCCGAAAAAGTTGAAAACTATTTTCAATTTATTGCACAAGAAGTTCGCCAATGGCTCGCTTATTTAGGCATTAGTAAACTCGAAGACATTATCGGTCAAACGCATTTATTAAAGCGCATAGAAAGCAGCATTGATAAACATAAGCAAATTAATCTTGATGCCATATTAAGCAGTGCTTCTGTGGTCAATCAATTTCCCAACTACTGCGTCGAACAATCAAACCCATCGTTTGATAAAGGTTTATTGAATGAGCAAATTTTGGCTGATGCCAAGTTAGCGGTCGAGTCACAACAAGCCATTGCGCTCAGTTATCGGATTAAAAATTACCAACGTTCCATTGGCGCTCGACTCAGTGGCTTTATCGCCGAAACTTACGGCGCTCAAGGAGTTACTGAGCATCCTGTTCAACTGAATTTTTCAGGGACGGCCGGACAAAGCTTTGGCGTTTGGAATTCACCAGGCATGCAACTAACGGTCGAAGGTGACGCCAACGACTATGTCGGCAAAGGCATGTCTGGCGGTCGTATTGTTTTGCGTCCTGCACGTGTTTCGTCGTTAGTTTCACGTCGCAACAGCATTATCGGTAACACCTGTTTGTACGGTGCAACCGGCGGAGAACTCTTCGCCGCGGGACGTGCGGGCGAGCGCTTCGCTGTGAGAAATTCCGGCGCGAGTGCGGTGGTCGAAGGTCTCGGCGCTCATGGGTGTGAATACATGACCGGTGGATGTGTGGTCGTGCTTGGCAATGTTGGTTGGAATTTCGCAGCAGGCATGACCGGTGGTGAAGCTTTTATTCTCGACCAATCAAATTTATTTCATGAGTATTGCAACCAAGAATTTGTCAGCATTGAACGCCTCTCAGAGGTTAACAATCCAAATACCGTGCAAAGATTACGCGAACTTATCGAACAACATGCACAGTACACTCAAAGTGAGTGGGCACAACAAATTCTCGAAAGCTTTGAGCATTACTTAGGAGCCTTTAAATATGTTTCTCCGAAAGTAAAAGTTGTGGCGAAAGAACCGCGACCCAAAGCCAAATTAATATCTTTGGTTAAGGCAGGTTAAACGTGGCTCATCAGACTAATCATAGGAGCAAACATTATGGGTGAACATCGTCCTTTATTTGAGTTTGTCGATTTACAACGTGAAGAACCAGAGAAACAAGTTATTGAGGTTCGAAAGCATGAGTTTGCAGAAATTTATCGCTCATTTAAACAACCAGGCATAAAAGAACAATCTTCGCGCTGCATTGCCTGTGGAAACCCATATTGCCAATGGAAATGCCCGGTGCACAATTACATTCCTGATTGGTTATCGCTCGCCGCCGAAGGCAAATACATCGAAGCCGCCGAACTTTCCCATCAAACGAATAGCTTACCCGAAGTGTGTGGTCGAGTGTGTCCGCAAGATCGGTTGTGTGAACAGGCCTGTACATTAAACAATGACTTTGGCGCGGTAACGATTGGTCAGGTGGAGAAATTTATTACCGACAATGCCTTTGCTCAAGGTTGGCGTCCTGACGTCAGTAAAGCCAAACCACAACCTTACAAAGTTGCCGTGGTTGGTGCCGGGCCAGCAGGACTCGCATGTGCCGATGTACTAATTAGAAACGGCGTGCAAGTCACGGTGTTTGATCGTTACCCCGAAATTGGCGGACTGCTGACGTTTGGTATTCCGGAATTTAAATTAGAAAAACAGGTCATGACTAAACGTCGAGAGATTTTTGAGAGCATGGGTATTGAGTTTAAACTTGGTGTTGAGATTGGTCGTGATCTTTCGTTTGAAACACTTAATCAAGATTATGACAAAGTTTTTCTGGGTCTTGGCACTTACAAAACCGTCGCTGCCAATTTAGGTGAAGGTGTCGACCAAGGCGTGCATAAAGCCCTCGACTATTTAATTGCCAATACTTGCCACTTGCACGATTACCCGGTCGAAACGGCTAACTACATCGACTTTAAAGATCAAGACGTTATTGTGCTAGGAGGTGGAGATACCGCCATGGACTGTGTTCGCACGGCCATTCGACAAGGCGCAAAACGTGTAAGATGCGTTTACCGAAAAGATCAAGAGGCGATGCCGGGTTCGAGAAAAGAGTTCAAGCATGCCACAGAAGAAGGTGTTGAGTTTGTTTGGCATCACCAAGCGGAGTCATGTCTGCGTGATGAAAGTGGCGCATTAACCGGACTTCACTGTCATAACACCGCCGATAATTCCAAAGCCACTCTTGAGTGCGATGCAGTCATTGTCGCCTACGGTTTTCGTGGTGAACAACCAGAATGGTTAAAGACATCAAACGTCACCTTTAACCAGTGGCAGTTAGTCGAAACAAGTGAGCATCAAGGGTATCGCACGCAAGATAAGAATATTTACGCCGGCGGTGATATGGTTCGCGGAGCTGATCTTGTCGTTACCGCCATCGCAGAAGGACGTCAAGCTGCCGAATCTATTTGTCGAGATCTAGGCGTATTAGTTTGATAAGGCTCTAAAAAAACGTTTGTGCAATTCCATTTACACAAACGCCCCTTTGGGAGAAATGATCTGCAAAAATTAAGCAACCGCAGCCATCGATAGCTGCGGTTCGTTTTTTAAAATTGATTGCTGTAGCGAATACCCAACATACGAGGTGAGTTCCATCCCCATTTCGGGTATTGAGCGCCACCGTTTGACCAGGTCTTAACTAACTCATCGGTCGCATTATAGACATAGGCTTCAAGGTACCAATCTTGTCCGGTATCGTAACGAACACTGGCATTGATGTTATGCCAAGCATCACGCACATCACTGTAAGCTGGCAGCTCATCAAAATTGCGATCGGTTAAGTGTGAATCATCTTCCCAGTGCACAGACAACCAAGTCGTAATTGCGCCATCACCCGCTAGCTCGAAAACCCGTTCATAATTCAATGTCCAAGAAAATTCTGGCGTATAAGGTAAACGATTGCCACTGACGTCGCCTTCACCCTGTTCACCACATAAGCTCGCACCAGCCGCCTCTCTCTCGGCGCAGTACCAACCATCAGAATAGCCGGTCCACTCATCATAGGTTGCATCTAGGTAGGCGAAATGACCGCTCAATTTATCTTGCTCCGATAAGCGCCAGCTAAATTCAACTTCGAGTCCTGAAATCGATGCTTGTGCGGCGTTTTCAGTGAGCAAGGTTGAGATGTCTTGATCGGTAACCGCATGCTCTCCAACTTTACGGAAAGTCGTGACTTGTTTGTCATCATAATCACTGACAAACGCGGAAACGGCGAAGTTTAATTTATCGTCGAGAAGCACACCTTTGTAACCAACTTCGTAATTGATTAATTCTTCGGGCTTGTAACCAAAAAATTGAATAGTGCCTAACCCGTCGATATCAACGCCGTCACCAAAGCCCCCTGCTTTATAGCCGGTCGCGACATAACTGTAGAGAAAATTATCGGCGTCTAAATCGTAATCTACGCCAACCCGCCAAGTGCCTTTCGTCCACTTATGATCCGTATCGTTGTAACCCACAATCACTAGATTATTGGCGTAATCCTGCGTTCCCATACCCGGCAATAAATCATCACTGGTGTAGGTTGGTATCGCGCCTGGATCATTAACGATTCCCCAATCAATGCCTTCGTCTGGTCCAAATGCGCCACCGGAAAAGCTACCACGATTACCGTTTGCATCATAACTCCACGGCCCCCATGCGCCCCAGTTGACACCACCAATATCACGTTTACGATCGGTGGTTGTGCGATAGCCAAAAGTAAAGTGTAAGTCTTCGCTCCAATGAAACGTCGCTTGTGAAAATAAAGCTTCTGAGTCGAGCAGTCGCTCAGGTTGAATAAATGAGCCTGCGCCTGGCGTTGGAGCGCCACAGCAAAATGGGCTTTCGACATCAAAGTGAATGGCATTGTCTTCGGTAAAGTTAAAGTAACCGACAATCCAACTGACTTTGTCTTCGTAAGTGCCTTGCAACTGCAGTTCATGCGAAATCGATTTGTAATCAGACCAACGCGTTGCTAAATATTGATCATCGCCCCATGGCGTGTACAAATAACCTGACCATCCCCACCCAGTGTCTGGACCAGGAGTTGGAAACCAACCCATGTCGGCATCCCACTGCTGGCTGCGCTCTTGATAGGCCCACCCAGCGTTGTAAACTAACTGCACATCGTCAGATATAAAGTAGCTTAACTTTGCTCGAAAACTATCGATGGTCATGTCGAGTTCGCCCGGAACATTGACCCAAACCGTTCGCTCATCACCGCCGTAGTAGGCACAGGCCGCCGGACTTTGTTTACAATCGGGCGCGACATAACCGCCGGCACTGTTGTCTTGAAAACGCTCCAGAGCAAAACGCGCGGTCAACTTTTCGGTCACATCCCAAAGACTCGTAATGCGCATTCCATATCGGTCAGAGTTGGTGTATTCATCACTGTCATTGACCGCGTAGTTTCGTCGCTGATCGACATCGGGAATACCGTCATTGTCACGGTCACGAACATCCATAAATTGATCAATATAACCGTCGCGTTGCTCAACAAAATAATTTGCTCGCAATGCAAAGGTATTGGTTAATGGAATGTTGACCGTGGTGCGAAGTTGTCGTTGATTGTAGTTGCCAAGCTCAAACAAAACATCCGTCGTGAACTCATTAAAATCCGGATCTTTGGTAATTAGATTAACACTACCCGCGGTTGCATTTCGTCCATACAGCGTGCCTTGTGGACCACGCAAAACTTCAAGCCGCTCTAAATCATACATCAATGCCATTGCACCTTGAGGACGTGGCGAGTAAACGCCATCAACATGAAATCCAACACTCGGATCACCCAGCTCAGTAAAGTTGTTGCTGGAAACTCCTCGCATGGTCATTTGGACACCACTGTCTGATGGTGAAAAACTGATGTCCATATTAGGCACTAAATTGCCAATATCACGAGCATCAGAGACCCCAGACCGATTCAATTGCGATTGACTCAAAGCGGTCACTGCAATGGGTGTTTCCATCAGTTCTGTTTTCACTTTAGTTGCGGTGATCACCAGCACTTCATCATCCAACTGATTTTTCTTTTTTTGTTTTTGTTCACCTTCATCAGCAGCGTATAAACTCCCGATTGCGGCGGCCACAAAATACGCCAGTGGCTTCATCGATTTACTCCACATAGATCCCCCTACTGTTTCATCATACTTAATCTAACCGATTTATCTTTCTATGAAATCGCTTTCATATCCTTGTAAAAAATTTTTATTCATCTTTTATTGATTCGCACGACACCACGCGTTGTTCAGGTAAAGGCTGTGATTGAATAACCACATTGGCCAATTGAACTTGCCATGGGTGTTCAGCCCTAATGGAAAAAACCTTGGCCACCGCCGACAAATGATCCGGCACAAAAAGACAACCCAAAGGCACCGCGATCGTTTGCCATTGCGAGTGGTCGAGCTGCACAAGCTGGCGCAAATCCAAAGCGTGGTCATTCAACCACAAAGGACCATCGGCACTGCTCAACAGCCGCAAATCAAAACTCATAATGGCTGCACTGCTCGACCAATCACGCAAATCTTCGGTGAAAGGACTGCTAAACTCGATCCCAGCACTTTGTGTTCCTGTCCACGCGACCGCCAATGCATCTTCTTGCACGAGTCGGTCTACCGTTCTAACTTGTAACCCAGCAATCGATTGACTGTTGCTCACCAACTCGACAATCTCTTTATCATTAGCCAGCATGGTTCGAAACGGCGGTTGTACTGAGCGTTGAAAGATGGGTTTGCTTGGCGGCTGTTGCGGCAAATCTGGACGCTGTTCGGATAACACCGCGAGCGGCTTTGGCTCTTGTTGATAGCTCAATCCGAAACCCAGCGGAAATAAAGGCTGCTGCCCAATATAAGGGGCATTCAATGGCGCTTGATCCGCCGCTCTTGGCCATGAAAATGGCAGCTTGCCAACAAAATCAAACTGCACTTCTCCTTGCGAACTTTGCAGCAATACATCGGCAATACCTTCCCCCTCACTACCGGGCAACCAAGCAGCAACAAAGGCATCGGATTGATTTAATTCAGGATTTACCCACATTGGACGTCCCGATAAAAATACGGACACCGTGGGAATGCCTTCCGCTTTAAATTTTTTCAATAACCGCCAACTGCGTTTGTTTCCACGTTCGAACTCTAGGTTACTGATATCCCCATTGCCTTCTGCGTAGGGTTGCTCTCCAAACACGACAATGGCGACGTCGGGTCGATGTTGAAAAGAGCCATCGTCACTCAAGAAAATCTTGCCACCCGCTTGTTCAATTTGTGTTCTAAGCCCTTGGTAAATCGAGGTCGCACCAGGAAAGTCTTGATTATTGTTGCCGGTTCCCTGCCAAGTAATGGTCCAGCCGCCACTTTGCTGTCCGATATTGTCAGCCGCCGCACCGGTTAATAAAAAGGTTTGCTTCGGATGTAATGGTAAAATTTTTCGATTATTTTTCAGTAACACTAACGACTGACGAACGGCATCGCGAGCAACGGCTCGATGTTTAGCATCACCCAGCGAATTCAGTTGATACCGCGTTAGTGCTTCACTGGGTTTTCCTCGTTGAAATAAACCCGCGCGAAATTTCACTCGCAGAATTCGACTTACCGCATCATCGATTCGTTGCATTGAAATATCGCCGCGCTGTACCTGCTCGATGGTGTTGTAATACAAGGCCTTCCATGACTGTCCTGGCGCCATTAAAATATCAACGCCCGCATTGATCGCTTGCGGGCAACTTTCGTTGCTGCACCCAGCGACTTGACCGTGCCCGTTCCAGTCTCCAACGACCACGCCATCAAAGCCCATTCGATCTTTAAGTACTTGCTGTAGAAGGTAATGGTGACCATGCAATTTACGTCCTTGCCAACTGTTAAAGCTCGCCATCACAAACTGTGCGCCGGCGCCAATGCCACGTGCATAACCTTGGCCATGAATTTGGAAAAGTGCATCTTCTTCGACGATGGTGTCACCTTGATCGTCGCCTTGCTCTGTTCCGCCATCACCGATAAAATGCTTTAAGGTCGCTAGGGTTTTACCGGGGCTTAAAAAATCTTTTTCTGGCTCACCTTGCATCCCCTTTACAAAGGCTTCGGCGTAGTCAGCGACCCGTGTCGGATCTTCACTGTAACTCTCATACGATCGTCCCCAACGATCGTCTCTGGCAACGGCAACCGTTGGAGCAAAGACCCAATCAATGCCTGTCGCCGCTACTTCTTGCGCCGTGAGCTGAGCGATCTGCTTTACCAACTCAGGGTTATTGGCAGCGCCCAAACCGATATTGTGAGGAAAAATCGTCGCGCCAATAACGTTGGTATGTCCGTGCACGGCATCCGTCCCCCAAAGAGCAGGAATGGCAATACCATCTTTTGACGCATCCATTGACGCGACATACATATCATCGGCAAGTTGAATCCAGTCTTCGATCGCCGCGTGCTTATTTTGATTGGGAAAAGAGCCACCACCGTTCAAATAGGATCCAAAACCGTACTCTCGCATATCATCGGGAGTGAAGTCGCGAATTTCAGGTTGAATCATTTGAGCGACTTTTTGCTCGAGGCTCATTTTATTAAGCAACGCGGCAACTTGAGCTTCAATGTCTGGCTGCGGTGGCAAAGCCGCATCGACTTTGGGCCAAATAGCGGCGGCACTTGAAAGTGACGGTTGACCTCTTTGGTCAGTGGACGGGGTATTTTTCATCTCTTCACCAGCACGGTCGGCTGATGCGTCCGATGGCTTCTGACACCCAGTGATCCCAACGACTGTCATAATGACTCCCATTAATGCTTGTTTTACTCGTTTACTTTTCAATTTTTTTATCCCGGTCGTTAATGGGACAGTTAATAAATTTGTGGATAAAGACGATTTGATCGCCCACGTTATTTTTTGCATCGACTGAAACTTTTTAACGTCACCCAATTGTTTAGCCGCTCTTTTCTGGGGCAACCGGTGACTCCATCGAAACTGCTTCATCCAGGCTCCTTCGCTGGCGATTGTTGACTTGAATTTTGCGCAGTCTAGCCGATAAAAAAACTTTATGAAAGCGCTTTCATAAAGTTTTTATTTCCGGTACATTGAAACTCGATGCACTAATTTGAATGCCGCAACGCACCAAAATAGCTCGCATAATCAAAAGAAAATAACCACTAAGGGAACGTTAAAAGGATGAATGAAATAGTGAGTGATTCAGCCCCAACCATCAGCCAAAACACCAGTTATCGTGCGGCTTTGTTCGTCTTGACCTCGCTGTTTTTTTTATGGGGGTTTATTACCAGTTTAAACGACATTTTAATTCCCTATTTAAAAGGGCTATTCGACCTCAGTTACTTTCAAGCTCAAGCCGTGAACTTATGCTTTTTTGGTGCTTACGCCGTGATCTCTTATCCCGCCGGTTTTTTAGTGCGCCGCACCAGTTTTCAATCGGGTATCATAATTGGGCTGATTACCGCAGGGTGCGGCTGTTTATTATTTTTACCCGCCGCGCACTTTGAAGTTTATGGATTATTTTTATTCGCTTTATTCGTATTAGCGGCAGGAATCACTTTGCTTCAAGTTGCAGCCAATCCATTTGTGACACGTCTGGGTTCACCTGAGCACGCATCGTTTCGACTGAATTTAACTCAAGCATTCAACTCACTAGGCACGACGCTCGCACCAATTTTCGGAGGCATACTGATACTCTCCGCAGGGCTCAAGTCGAGTCACTCAACCGCCGATGCCATTCAGTTTCCTTATCTAATAATTTTCGCAACACTCATCGCGCTGGCAATCGCCTTTTTTCTGATTCCATTACCAAAGATCGCAGCAACGCATCAACATGAGCATGAATCCTTAGTTAGTCCAAAACTGTTGCATCAACGTCACTTAATGCTCGGAGTCGTTGCTATTTTTATGTATGTCGGAGCCGAGGTCGCCATCGGTAGTTTTCTCGTCAACTTCTTAAATCTACCCCACATTGGAAATCTAGCGGAGCATCAAGCAGCGCATTATGTTTCTTACTATTGGGGAGGCGCGATGATCGGTCGCTTTGTTGGCGCTTTTCTTATGTTAAAAATAAAACCTTTTTACCTACTAACCAGCAATGCATTAATATCCGGCCTGCTTCTCATTGTCACAATCTTCAGTGACGGTATGCTGGCAGTATGGGCGGTGCTTGCTATCGGACTATTCAATTCGATTATGTTTCCTACCATTTTTAGCCTCGCCATTCATCGTCTTGGCACCTTGACCAGTCAAGGCTCTGGCTTACTGTGCGTGGCAATTGTCGGAGGGGCAATAGTGCCATTGATTCAAGGTTCAATTGCCGATACCTTTTCGCTGCAACAAGCATTTTGGGTTCCAGTTATTTGTTACTTATACATTGCTTACTACGGCTGGCGAGGACATCGAGTACCAACCCATGTTGTGCATGAGCCTAGTTAAAACACTGCCTTAAATAATCGATTTAAATTATGAAACCAAACAACATTAGCATCACAGAAAAAATTGGATATGGCCTAGGTGACACGGCCAGCAATTTAATTTTTCAAACGGTCATGTTGTTTTTATCGTACTTTTATACCGATGTGTTTGGGCTATCTGCTGCTGCCGTAGGAACGATGTTTCTGGTGGTGCGTCTATTTGATGGCATCACCGATCCGTTAATGGGTTACCTCACCGATAAGTTAAACTCAGTCCACGGTAAGTTTCGGCCCTATTTAGTTTGGATGGCCATTCCCTTTGTGATTGCCTGCTGGCTGACCTTCACCACTCCGAATTGGCTACCTTGGCAAAAGCTTGTCTATGCCTACCTAACGTATGCACTATTAATGCTTATTTACACCGCCATCAATATTCCTTATTGCGCACTCGGAGGTGTCATCACTCAAGATCCACAACAACGTATTTCTCTGCAATCTTACCGTTTTACGCTTGCTATGATAGGTGGATTGCTCGTCACCTCTTGCACCCTTCCTATGGTTGAGTTCTTCGGTGCGGGCGAACCCAAACAGGGCTACCAATTAACCATGCTCACTATGGGACTGATCGGTTGCTTACTATTTTTTGCCTGCTTTAAACTGACACGAGAAAGAATTCACCCGCCACGGAATCAACAACTTAAACTGTCTCAATCATTAGGTGCCTTGTGGAGAAACGATCAATGGCGTGTTATCAGTATTTTATGTTTTGTTGTATTAATTGCGATGGTTATTCGTAACACGGTCGCTCTGTATTACGTTAACTATTATTTGCAGCTACCCTCACTCGCGACTCAATTTATAACCCTTGGAATGATTGGCGCTATTGCAGGCAGTTTTATTGCACAATATTTATGTTTACGTTGGTGCAAAATTCGCTGTTACATGATTGCCAATGCATTGGCAGGATGCGTTTGCATCGGTTCGTTTTTTATTTCTACTAATGACTGGGTAACGGCCATTGTGGCTCATTTTTCTGTAAGCTTTTTATTGCAAGTCGCAACGCCATTGCTTTGGAGCATGATGGCCGACGTGGTTGACTATGGCGAATACCAATCTGGAAAACGCATTACCGGGTTGATCTACTCTGCGAACTTATTCTTTCTTAAACTCGGAATGGCCATTGGCGGTGCTTTCGCAGCTTGGAGTCTAGCCTTTGTAAACTACCAAGCGGGACAACCGCAGTCGGGTGAAACGTTACTCGGAATCAACTTGTTGTTCACCGCAATTCCCGGCGTTATTTTAATTGCCAGTGCTGCAGTACTTATTTTTTATCGACTCGACCGCTCGGCCATGGAAAACATTAAGCTTGCCGCTAAACAGTCGAACGTATCACCAGAATTAACCAACACTGCTGCACAATGAAGACTGTCGAGGGACCAGTATTGGCGTAATTTTTTGCGCAACTGGTTGCGGCGGCTCAATTTTGTAGGCACGTTGCATGACTAGCCAAGCGGCATCAGCGGCAATTTGCCGAACAGGAAAGTGAATCGATGACAATTTTGGTGTGACATAACGGGCATATGCGATGTCATCGAAACCTATCACAGCAACCTGCTCCGGAATCGCAATGTCACGTTGTGTTAATAACTCCATCGCGCCGAGCGCCATTTCATCATTAGCGCAGACTAAGGCATCAAACTGAACGCCTTTTTGTAGCAGCTTCTCAACACCACTTCGTCCTCCTGCCTCTTGAAAGTCTCCTTCCACAATTAATTCAGGATCAAAAGGAACTTGATATTGCTTTAAAGCTCGCATGTAGCCGTCAAAGCGCTCTTTCGCGTCGTGCTTCCATTGTGGTCCGAGAATGCAAGCAACTCGTCTCCGCTGTTGCTGAATCATATGTTCCGTTGCTAAGAAACCACCTAGTTCGTTGTCGAGTACAAAACATTGATCGGCAATCTGAGGAATAAAACGATTCAGCAGCACCAAATCAATTCCTTGCTCTTGAACTTTTAACAAATCATCGTCGCTGATGGTTTCTGCATGCAGTATTAATGCGTCACAACGACATGAAACCAGAAAATCGATGACGTCTTTTTCTTCTGCTTCACTGGCATGGCTACTGGCTATTAACATTTGCTTGTCATTGCGACGAATAACCGCTTCAGCACCCGCCATCATTTCTCCGAAATAGGGGCCAGCTAACTCCGAAACCACCATGCCGATGCTGTTCGAGCGGTTCGATGCGAGTGACTTTGCGTGCGCATTAGGTCGGTATCCCAATGTCTTAATGGCATCCATCACCCGTCGCTTTTTATCATCGTCGACACGTGTGGTCCCGTTTAACACACGAGAGACTGTCGCTTGTGATACGCCAGCTAACTCTGAAACATCTTTGATCGTTGCCATTCTATTAGGTTTGCTCCATTGTTAACCACATTCGAAAAAACACTCTCATCGTTAAATTCACTCGGCATGAGAAAGGATCACTACTCATTATTCGTCACGACCGATTATTTTAAATAATCGCTAAAACCTCACAGAGGCTCGATCGGGCAATTACCGATTGGCAGCGATCCACAAACACTTTATTATATCTTTACTATGGAGTCGATATTGACTTTAGCCAGTGAGTGGTTATTTGGAACATATGTGGGTTAAACTCATTCTGTCTTTGGTGAGCTACAGTAAGATAACGACCAAAAGCGACAGTGTTATCGTCTAAAAATAAGACTTACTTTAAGCTAAATTGATCTGACAAACATATTGATCTGAAAAACATCATGTAAGGAGCAAGACGTGCCAGAAGTTTTCGAGTTACCTGAAGAAAACCTGTTTAATGTATTTAATATTTTATTATTAGAAAACAAACATCGTCTCGTTAAGCAATTAAAAAAGTGTTATGAGCCAAATGTACATGGCCACAAGACTTGGTCCTCTAGCTTCTTATTAATGGATTACTTTCAAACTCATAATATTATTAAGCGTTCATCGGACGTCATCGAGCTTGGATGTGGCTGGGGAGCCGCGTCAATATACTGCAAAAAAAATGGCGCCAAGTCAGTCACCGGATTAGATATCGATGACAACGTGTTCCCCTACCTCGAAGTTCAAGCAGCGCTCAACGACGTTACCATCAAAGAGTCTCGACGAAGCTACGAAAAGCTCACTGCACGCCACCTTGCGCAATACAACTTAATGATTGGTGCTGACATTTGTTTCTGGGACGACTTAGCCGTTAAGCTAGAAAAACTGTTTAAGCGCGCACTCGGGGCTGGGGTTAAGCGAATTTTATTAGCCGATCCCGGTCGGCAACCTTTTTTGGATTTGGCTGAGCGATGTCAAAATTTCGCGAAAGTTGATTTAAGAGAGTGGTATGTCTGTGATCCTGAGTACTTCGATGGTTACGTGCTCGACCTAAAACCAAAAACAAGTAAAAAGGCCAACTAATTTTTAGCCGCTCTGTTTTGCTTGCGGTATCCAAGAGTTATTGGCTGCCGCCGAACTCTCTCGCCATCGACTTTGAAACATTCGCCTGACTATTCGGTGAAACTCTTTACTTAATGATGTTTCACCATTTCGGTCGCGGCGGTACAAATATTCAGCGTACTTTCGTTGCGCTAAGTTAATTTCAAAACACAAGACTTGGCGCAATCGAAGACCTCGGGCATCACTTTCTAAAAACGCTTCGAGTCGCCGATAACTCTGCCGATAATAGTATTCGCACAAATGACGCCGATGTAATTTTTGAGCAACAAAAGCAGTGTTTTGACAAGCCAATACAAAACACCGTATGTGCTCAGCGGAGACTTTTCCTCGTCCGTTGAGTCGGTCAGCAATGACTGTCTGCGACTGTAAAAAATAATCAAACGCTGGCTTAAGCAGCTTTTTTTGATAGGCAGCATCTGCCTGCAATGTAAGCCGTTCCCAACACACCAGTGCTTCGTCGGTTGCACCTTCGATTGCTGAATCATTTAGGCCGCATCGTGGCATTTCGGCTCCTTGAGTTCTTAAGATACAGATGATAATGATTATCATTTATATTTTATCTGCTTAAAGATGTCAAGCAGGAACCTTAGATTTAAATTCGCATTTCGCCCGACGGCGACCTTCTTTGCCAGGAGCTCCAAAGAAGGCAAAGTGCCCTCCGCTCCAGTGACTGGCCTTATGAATGAATCTTAGAATACAAATCCAGCAATTAAGCATTAACGCTTACGTTTAAGTTTCAAATCGCGTTTCGCCCGACGGCGACCTTCTTTGGCATGAGCACCAAAGAAGGCAAAATGCCCTCCGCTCCAGTGACTGGCCCTTCGGGTACCGAGTGCCAACAGCCCTCTTTCGGTCACCGTTCACTAGGCTCTTCCTGAGCCGAGCGAACTTGAAGCAACTTCCCTGTTGCTTCATTACCGCGAGGTCTATCGTCACTCGCTGCGTCACAGTCGCTTTACTCAACCTCAACATCGCACGCATTCTTTCGCGACTTTGAGTCAGCCTGTGAATGAACAACTCGACTGCGGACGGCGGCATGGATGCCGGCGTCAATCGGCTCCGCTCAGGACGAGCGTAGACGATGGCGCAACAAGAGATGAGAAGACACAGAGTACCCGCAAGGGCTGAGTCACAGGAGCACAGATTTTTTCCGGGCTTTTGTATCGTCTGACAAAAGGCCGTCGCCAGCAGGCGAAACCTGCAATTGAGGATTAACGCTTTCATTTAAGTTTCAAATCGCGTTTCGCCCGACGGCGACCTTCTTTGGCAGGAGCACCAAAGAAGGCAAAGTGCCCTCCGCTCCAGTGACTAGCCCTTCGGGTACCGAGTGCCAACAGCCCTCTTTCGGTCACCGTTCACTAGGCTCTTCCTGAGCCGAGTGAACTTGAAGCAACGTCCCTGTTGCTTCATCACCGCGAGGCCTATCGTCACTCGCTGCGTCACAGTCGCTTTACTCAACCTCAACTTCGAACCCATTCTTTCGCGACTTTGAGTCAGCCTGTGACTGAACAACTCGACTGCGGACGGCGGCATGGATGCCGGCGTCAATCGGCTCCGCTCAGGACGAGCGTAGACGATGGCGCAACAAGAGTTAAGAAGTCACAGGGTACCCGCAAGGGCTGACTCACAGGAGCACAGATTTTTTTTTCAGTCTATGATTTGATAGAAAAAAGTCCATCGCCTGACAAAAGACTGTCGCCAGCAGGCGAAACCTGCAATTAAGGATTAGCGCTTTCATTTAAGTTTCAAATCGCGTTTCGCCCGACGGCGACTCACTTTTATCTCGAGCGATAAAAGTAAGCAAAAACGCCCTTTCCGCTAGCCGCGGGGGCAGGGTTTCGTATGAGTTTCCGCTTTAAATTAAAACTCAAGCTCTCCATTGACTCGACAATCTTTCCCACTAAAGCGGATCAGTTTTGCAAGGTTTGTTGATACAGCTTTCTGCTAACCGCTCTCGGAAACATTCCAAAAAGAAAAGACTAAACGCAAGGGTTTTCCGCGACTTGATGATGCCCGAATAGCCTTGTGACCGAGGTGATGGCTCGCCAGGGATGGCGGGACAAATAATCTCTGAGCTGGAGCGAATAGATTATGTTCACCCTTTGGGGCTCAAGGGTGTTCGGGGAAGCCGTAGGCCTTCATCTCGGAGCAACAGATTTTTTCCGGACTTTTGTATCGTCTGACAAAAGTCCGTCGCCAGCAGGCGAAACCTGCAATTGAGGATTAGCGCTTACATTTAAGTTTCAAATCGCGTTTCGCCCAACGGCGACTCACTTTTATCTCGAGCGATAAAAGTAAGCAAAAACGCCCTTTCCGCTAGCCGCGGGAGCAGGGTTTCGTATGAGTTTCCGCTTTAAATGAAAGCTCAAGCTCTCAATTGACTCGACAATCTTTCCTACTAAAGTGGATCAGTTCTGCAAGGTTTGTTGATACCGCTTTCTGCTAACCGCTCTCGGGAACATTCCAAAAAGAGAAGACTAAACGCAAGGGTTTTCCGCGACTTTGAGTCAGCCTGTGAATGAACAACTCGACTGCGGACGGCGGCATGGATGCCGGCCTCAATCGTCTCCGCTCAGGACGAGCGTAGACGATGGCGCAACAAGAGATGAGAAGTCACAGGGTACCCGCAAGGGCTGACTCACAGGAGCACAGATTTTTTCTGGGCTTTTGTATCGTCTGACAAAAGGCCGTCGCCAGCAGGCGAAACCTGCAATTGAGGATTAACGCTTTCATTTAAGTTTCAAATCGCGTTTCGCCCGACGGCGACCTTCTTTGGCATGAGCACCAAAGAAGGCAAAATGCCCTCCGCTCCAGTGACTGGCCCTTCGGGTACCGAGTGCCAACAGCCCTCTTTCGGTCACCGTTCACTAGGCTCTTCCTGAGCCGAGCGAACTTGAAGCAACTTCCCTGTTGCTTCATTACCGCGAGGTCTATCGTCACTCGCTGCGTCACAGTCGCTTTACTCAACCTCAACATCGCACGCATTCTTTCGCGACTTTGAGTCAGCCTGTGAATGAACAACTCGACTGCGGACGGCGGCATGGATGCCGGCGTCAATCGGCTCCGCTCAGGACGAGCGTAGACGATGGCGCAACAAGAGATGAGAAGACACAGAGTACCCGCAAGGGCTGAGTCACAGGAGCACAGATTTTTTCCGGGCTTTTGTATCGTCTGACAAAAGGCCGTCGCCAGCAGGCGAAACCTGCAATTGAGGATTAACGCTTTCATTTAAGTTTCAAATCGCGTTTCGCCCGACGGCGACCTTCTTTGGCAGGAGCACCAAAGAAGGCAAAGTGCCCTCCGCTCCAGTGACTGGCCCTTCGGGTACCGAGTGTCAACAGCCCTCTTTCGGTCACCGTTCACTAGGCTCTTCCTGAGCCGAGTGAACTTGAAGCAACGTCCCTGTTGTTTCATGACCGTGAGGCCTATCGTCACTCACTGCGTCACAGTCGCTTCACTCAACCTCAACATCGCACGCATTCTTTCGCGACTTGATGATGCCCGAACAGCCTTGTGATCGAGGTGATGGCTCGCCAGGGATGGCGGGACAAATAATCTCTGAGCAATAGATTTTTTCCGGACTATGACTTGATAGAGAAAAGTTCATCGATTGACAAAAGTCCGTCGCCAGCAGGCGAAACCTGCAATTAAGCATTAACACGTTAGTTTCTATTCACTGATCTATTAAGCAGATGAGAAAAGCTTAATTGAACTGTCCTAAAGTAAACCGATCATTACCCGATAAATCTTTCTCGGTCTGAACTTTAGTAAAGCCTGCTGCTTTAAATAGCTCGACGACACGAGCGCCTTGATAGTAACCATGCTCAACCATTAACCACCCTTGTCGATTCAAAAAGTTAGCTGCATCACGAATGATTTCGTCTAAATCGGCAAACTCATCGTCGCCTGCAGTTAACGCGGTAACCGGCTCAAAAGGAAGGTCGCCTTGAGTCATATGAGGGTCATCATTTGCAACATAGGGTGGGTTGCTAATTATCAAATCAAAAGTTGCATTGCTTGGTACTGCCTGAAACCAACTTCCTTGATAAAAGGTCACTGGTAAACCTAAAGATTGTGCATTCAATTGAGCAACGCTTAATGCTTCTTTACTAAAGTCCGTAGCGCTAACGGAGGCTTGTGGTAAATTACTCGCCAATGCGAGTGCAATAGCGCCAGTGCCGGTGCCTAAATCAATAATATTGACGACTGGACGATCAACCAACAAAGCAATCGCTTTTTCGACCAAACTCTCCGTTTCTGGCCTTGGAATTAAAGTGGCCGGTGTCACTTTTAACGGCAGCGAGAAAAATTCCCATTCACCTAAAATATAGGCCACGGGTTCGCCTTGAATTCGTCGTTTAAATACTTGCTGAATGTCAGCGACTTGTTCACGGGTTAGCTCATCTCGTGCAAACGCTCTCAACCAACTGCGTGGTTTTTTCAAACTATGACACACTAGAATTTCAGCGTCTAACTTGGCGGTATCGGGATCAGGAAATGTTGACACTGCGCTTTTAATTAATTCTTCAGCATTCATACTCATGCCCTAAACAAACCCGTTCCAATAAATAATTAAGTTAACGGCCGCAAACGCTTTTCAGGTAAAAAACGTTAACGGTATACGCTCGTCACTTAATGATCTGCCATAAAAAAAGGGCATCTTACGATGCCCTTCTCTTTCATTGCAACAAGCTTCTATTTGCGACGACGAAGTCCTGCAAAGGCAGCCATCATCAATAACAAGAAGTATGCACTACCGCTGTCACTGTTTGACCAACGGCTTGCGTCAGTTGGGAACAAATCGTCACCATCCGCTACGCCATCGTTATCAGTGTCACGCTTAGCTGGGTTAGTACCCGCTGCGACTTCTGCGCCGTCAGCAATACCGTCACCATCTGAGTCAGTGCTCATTGGATCAGTACCGTAGGTATTCACCTCTTCACCATTGCTCAAGCCATCGCCATCAGAATCTACATCCGGCGCTAGGTACATTAAGTTGTCGATAGAAACACGGTCAACTTTAGAACTCATGAACGCATTTTTGACATACTCTAAACGAATGGTGTGTTCACCTTGCGTCAGTGCAGCCGTTACGGTTTGATCGTTCAATTGACCGGTCAATTCACTGACCACAACTCCGTCAATCAACAAGCGCATTTTGTCGACGTTTTCTTCCGTATCAACATTCGCTTTGAAGCTTAACTCACCAGCCATGAAGACATCGGTGACTTCGATAGAAGCAACTTTGTCATTCGATAGTGGCTCTGAGTACAAGCGGCCATTTTGAATGCTAAAGCTTTCTGGTGTGCTCGAAGTCCACTCTGCTTGCGTGTTACCGTCGTTGAAGCTTTCAACTAAGTAAGCTACTGCCGCAGGCATGCTGCTTGCGTCATTTAAGTCGCTACCATACTTAGACTCAGTACGATTGATGAAACCATCGTTATCTAAATCGTCTTCGCCATCGGTTCCAGCCACTAAAGGATCTAAGCCATTGTCGACTTCGTCTTTATCGCTTACACCGTCACCGTCAGTATCCCACGCAGCAGGATTGGTCATGTGCGTATCAACTTCTTCACTGTCGGTTAAGCCATCGTTGTCTGTATCAGCAACGTTCGGGTTTGAACCAGCTTGGTATTCTTCAAGGTTCGTTAAACCGTCGTTATCAGCATCCAGTGCAGCATCGGCGTTGTCAGCAGGGTTAAGGCCATTGTTGGTTTCCCAAGCATCGTCCATACCATCGGCATCGTCATCACGAACGTAACCAGGATAGTAGAAGTTATCTACCCAGATTTTGTCTTCGCCAGAACTGACGCTTCCATCTTTCGCATAGATGAATGAAATGGTGTGTTGACCCGCAGCGATAGGACCGCTAATGGTTACCCAATCGTACTCGCCTGATAATTCAAATGCTAACGCACCATCAATCGCTAAGTAGAAGTAATCCCATCCAGACTCTGTTGAAATTTTCAGGTCAAATGACATGGTTCCTTCTTCAGAAACGAAAGTGATATCGCTACCGCCCCACTCGTTATGAGTCATATCAGGGCTAGCTAGACTGTACATTCCGCTTGCTGCGTAAGTACTAGAAATCTCTAGCGGATAATCAGCATAAATAGAGATTGGGAAGTCAGCAACGCTTTGATCTTCGAAGTCATACAATGAGTATGCTGGAGGCATGCGAACACTGTTGGCATCGTTCGGATCAGTACCGTCTAAGTACTCACCAACGTTGCTAACACCATCGCTATCGGCATCTTGCATCGCATCGTTATCATTCAAAGGATTGAAGCCATTCGCAACTTCGTAACCATCAGGCATGCCATCTGCATCGGTATCAGCATTGATAACATCAGTTGCGTAAAGGTTGTATTCTTCATCGTCTGAAAGACCATCGTCATCAGAATCGGTGTCTTTTGGATCGAAGCCTTTCAACATTTCAACTTTGTTGATAATGCCATCGCCATCAAAGTCAGCGTTAGCATCGGCAGGATCTTCGAAATCGAAACCGATGATGATTTCAGAAATATCTGACATTGTGTCGTTGTCAGTATCTGTTGAAGAATTTTCACAAACGGCACCAACCGCAGACATAGCTACATAAACTGAAATCCAATCGTACTCAAGATCAGTAGCAGACTCGATCAAACCACACGCACCTTCTGCCATGGTTGAACTTGGAGTCCAGTAGTTTTGGTTTGCATGCACAAAAATATCGAAAGCTTTACGTGGATCCCAACCTTCCATATTCGACAATAAATAGTAACCACGGTTGTAAACACCACTGCTGTAGTGAACATCCATGCCACTGTAGTAATCGTCAAAATGATCAATTGAGCGGCCATCGAGTGAAGGCGTTTCGAAGAAACGTAAGCCATCACCGTTTTTCATGATGTCGCCACCAATAAACCAGTCAACCGACCCTTTCCAGAAGTACTCACCGGCTTCGCCTGCGATATCTGAGAAAGCTTCGTTCATTCCGCCAGACTCGCCAGAGTAGATAAGATCTGAGTTAAAGTCGGTGAAACCATGGCTGATTTCATGAACCGAAACGTTGATATCCACCAATGGGTAGAAGGTGCTTGCACCATCACCAAAGGTCATTGCTTGACCATCCCAAAAAGCATTTTCATAGCCATTGCCATAATGCACTTTCATCGATAACTGGAATGGAAGCGGTGCGGTTTGATACCACTCATCAAACATATCGAAAGCAACATTACCAAAGTAAAATGCATCGTTGATTGGTGAGTATGCACCGTTAATCGCTTTGTAAGTATTTTCTGAACAAGCGAACTCGTACGGAGTGTTGTTAGACGTGTTGGTCGTATTCGCTAAGTCAACGGCACGAACGTTTGCGTTCTCTAAGTAACAGGTTCCACCGTTGCCATCGTCAGTACCGTCAAGTGCTGGGTAATCAGTACCGTATTGGTATTGACCAGTTTTCTCATTTCCACCAGGACCAGTAATGTCAAAGTGTTGAAGCGCATTCCAGTGCTTAATGATGCGGTCAGAATTTGCATCAACAATGAACATACGACGCACAACATGACCTTTCTCATCTTGCGCCATTAATTCTACATGATAAGCCAAAAAAGCTTTATTGAAACGCTCATCAAAGTAAACGACAAGCTCGGTATTTTCACGCTCGTAGTTAGTCCACTTACCAAATTTGCTCTCAACTTTCGACTTCAAGCTAGCGATAACATCCGTCGTTGATAATTTTGGCGTGACGTTACCTTTCAAATCTTTGTCGATGTCAGTAATCACGTGACCTGCGAAGTAATCTTTACCAAGTTTTACTTTACTGTGTTGAGTCACTTGCTGACCAAATACGCGAACGCCTTTATAGCTTTGCTGAATGCGCTTATGTTGGTTGCCTTTGAAGTCAGATTTTTCACTGATTTTAGAGAAGCTGTGATCTTTTGATAATTTAAAATGCTTCTTTAACGATTGCGTTCCCACAGTGCCATTTTTTGCTAGTTGGTCAAGCTCGATGTTAACGTTGCTTAACGCTACTCGCTCAGCAGCGTTGGCGGTCATTCCTACTGCCATCGCTGAAATCACACTGGTCCAAAGTAATGATTTTTTCATACTGATAACCCCTATTAATTTAGAACTTAAATGCGAAACCTAAGTTATAGCTTTGCATTTCTACATCGGTATCATCGATAAGTGTTTCGCCAGATAAGTACACAGAATAATCTTCTGTTATCTTATATGAGACGCCAATCCCATAGCCCAAATCACTTTCCGTTTCCCCAAAATCGCCTGCAGACGAGTTCACGTTAAGATTAACGTAGTTGTAACCAAGCGTCGCAAACACATTGAATGCTTGCTCAGGAAACGCATCAAAACGCACATAAGCACTCGCTAATGAATCGACTGAAAAACGGCTTCTTGGTGATAAACCGTCAATTTCGTCGTCATACAAGCTGATACCAAAACGCCCATTAAGCGAGAAGTTTTCATTTAATGAATGTTGGTAGGTGACAGATATTGCATTTGATTGCGCTTCAATCAAGTTGTCTTCAAACGAAGTCTTATTGATTTCTACCGCGAGGTTAGAGTCTGCAAACAACGGCAGACACGAGAACGCCAACAGCGAGGCGCATACTTTTACTTTCACTTATTTCTCCTTGTTAATATGTAACACACACCCAAGGAAAAAATTACACTAGTGCACTAGCACAATACAATCGAAATGCTGCGGTATTATTTACACAACGGAATGAGTTTTTTATCTAAAGTGCAGAAAGCAAAGCCTTGATCGTAGTATGCAGCCTCATTAACAAAGCTGATGTAGGTCGGTTTATCTCTATATGTTATGACCGATCCATCTTGCATTAGAAAAATTGGATCGCCCGTATTGAGCAATGAAAAATCTCTATACTGAATATCTTTATGAACTATGCCTAAGGGTTCATTATTTTCATTGCGTGGAAACGATATTTTACCCGTGTACTCAAACACGGTAATCGACTCAGGTAGTTCTGGAAGTTGTTGAGCATTATAACGTTCGACAAAATCAAGCAACTGATAAGTGGCTTGCTCTGTCTTTTCGATGGTTTCATGATGCAACAAACCTTGTGCAACCGGCCCAACTTCAACAATCACATTTCGCTCGGCTAAAGCACATAAAAAGTGATGGTCCGGTATCATTTCGGCTTCTGATGTAACCACCACATCGTCACGCTGTGTTGACATGTAGCCCATCATCGAATGATGAAATGCATCGTGTTTGGTTAATACTAAGTTAACGCCCATGTTGGCGGTAGAGGTGTGCAAGTCAATAATTAAATCGTATTGACAAGCCCCCTTGCCACCAAGTTGGTCGACCAACTGATGGGCGCGTTCAATTTCGTGCCCGATGAGTGTTTCATCTTGAAGGACTGCTTGGCTGAAGCACCGGTTTAGATCTTTATCGAGATAACGAACATTGGCAGCTATGGCTTTTGGATTCGCCAACAAAGTATCGACTTGAAAACTTGCTCGTTGTAACGACTTTGGGAATTGACGCCATTTGTTGATTAAGAATACCCCGGTTGACTCATTGCCATGTGTTCCACCGACAATGAGTACTTTCTTAATGACTGGCTCACTCATACTGTCTCCTTGAATTCGAGCTTATTCCCACCATCAGTTCAATTACGATTCCCCTGACATCGCCGCTAGCTGATCCGCTTGATATTCATTGATCAGAGGGTCCACCACTTGTGCCAAATCCCCCTCCATAATTTCATCTAACTTATACAGGGTTAAATTAATTCGATGATCGGTCATTCGGCCTTGTGGGTAATTGTAGGTGCGAATACGTTCACTGCGATCGCCACTACCGACCAAACTTCTACGAGCTTCGGTCTCTTCGGTTTTAGCCGCCTCTTGTTGCGCCGCTAACAATCGAGACTGCAACATCGACATCGCTTTCGCGCGGTTTTTATGCTGTGAACGCTCTTCTTGGCACTCAACCACCACACCGGTTGGCAAGTGAGTAATTCGAATCGCCGAGTCGGTTTTGTTAACGTGCTGTCCACCAGCTCCCGAGGCTCGATAAGTATCGACTCGCAGATCCGATGGATTGATATCAATGGCGTCCATTTCATCGGCTTCCGGTAGAATCGCAACAGTACAAGCCGACGTATGCACTCGCCCCTGTGACTCAGTTTCTGGTACACGTTGCACACGATGAGCGCCAGATTCAAACTTTAATCGTGAATAAACCGCGTCACCCGCGATGCGACAAATAATTTCTTTGTAACCGCCGTGTTCACCTGCATTTTCACTGAGCACTTCTAATTGCCAACGATTGCGTTCGGCATACTTTGAATACATTCGAAACAAGTCGCCAGCAAAAATAGCCGCTTCATCGCCGCCGGTTCCCGCACGAATTTCTAGATAGATATTCTTCTCGTCATTCGGATCTTTCGGCAACAATAATTTTTGCAGCTCTAGCTCTAAGCGCTCTTTGTCGTCTTTGCCTTGCTTAAATTCTTCTTGCGCCATTTCGCGCATATCCGGATCGGAGTCTTTCATCATTTCTTCGGCTGACTCAATGGCCTCAAGAGCACCTTGATACTCTTTAAATGTCTTAACAACATCCTCTAGCTGGGCGTATTCTTTTGATAAGTCACGAAACTTATTCTGATCGCCAATAACATCGGGATCCCCCAACAAAGCCGCTATTTCTTCGTGGCGCTCTACCAAGGTTTCTAATTTTGTACGTATCGACGCTTTCATATTTATTCCAATTAAGACGATTTATCTAAGTCATCCAGCCCAAGTACTTCTCTGACTGCGATGGCTTCTTTTGAATGTTCTTGATCTCTTAGGTTGCGCAGGTATTGAGTCGGTGAGTGCATCACTTTATTCGCAAATCTATGAGCATACTGTTGCAACACTTTTTCAGCGGACTCTCCTGACTCCAGTAAAGCCAACGCCTTGTTTAACTCTTGCTGTTTAATATCTTCAATGGTATGCCGATACTCTTTAACTAAGTCGACACTGGCCAAAGAATTTACCCAATCAATATAATGCTCGCTTTGATTGGCGACGATATCTTCCGCTTCTTCGGCCGCTTGCGAGCGAGCCTTTAAATTTTCATCAATAACATCTTTTAGGTCATCAACGCTATACAAGTAAACATCACGCAACTGGCCAACTTCAGGCTCTATGTCTCTCGGCACCGCCAAATCAACCATAAACATGGGTCGATGACGGCGCTTCTTAATACTCTCTTCGATCAAGCCTTTTCCAACGATGGGTAGCGGACTTGCCGTGGATGATATGACGATGTCTGCCGCCGGCATTTGCTCGGCCAATTGCGTCAAGGTAATCGCCTTACCCCCAAATTGCCGAGTTAAACTTTCACCACGCTCAAGCGTACGATTGGCAACAATAATGTTACTCACGCCTTGATTGTGTAAATGTCGCGCGGCTAATTCAATGGTTTCGCCAGCACCGATGTATAATGCTGTCATACTGCTCAAGTCTGAGAAAATCTTTTTCGCTAGCGACACCGCCGCGTAAGCCACAGACACCGCGCTGCTGCCAATCTCGGTATCGGTTCGAACCTTTTTAGCGACAGTAAAGGTGTGCTGGAATAATCGGTCAAGCAATTGCCCTAGCGTCCCAGCGTCACGTGCAAACTGAAAGGCGTCTTTCATTTGCCCCAATATTTGCGGCTCGCCCAAAACCATTGAGTCTAAACCACAGGCCACTCGCATTACATGCTGCACAGCTTGCTCGCCTTGATGAACATACAGGCACTGTTGTAGAGCATCGGGCTCAAGCGTGTGGTGTTCAATCAACCAATTGGTTAACCGCTGATGAGCGTCGTCATCTCCGCGAAAATAAACTTCCATGCGATTGCAGGTGGACAAGACGGCGACTTCTTCAAGTTGCACTTCTTGTTTCAAGACTTTCAATGCTTCGAGCAGCGATGCAGGATCAAAAGCGACCCGCTCTCGAATGTCGACCGGAGCTGTTTTGTGATTAATGCCTAACGCTGTAACTGCCAAAGAAAACGCCCTCACCTAACCCAAGCAAGTAAGGCGTGAAGAGTGAAGCTCTGCTGATTGAAAACTAAACGGCGTTTGGCCCATGCTGTTGCTCGGTTGAGTCGTTCTAAAAATTGCGCCTAGTATAGCATTGCGCCCGGCATTGGGTAACCACCAAATATCGTTCATATTAATCGATTACAACGAATGCCAGCCCCAAAACCACGCCCGCGTTCGGAACCATCTTGCTCTCTGCCGGTCCTAAAGCTCACGAATAATCGCGTATCTATGGTGCAATCTCTTGGTTGCATTGGAATTTTACCGCAAAAGCCCCATAATGCGTTGATTCAAGATGTAAAACTAACGCAATGCGAGACTAACTTTTGGCTTTTAAACAGATTCTTATCGCCGCCTCGATGGCCGCTCTACTCAGTGCCTGCCAAAGCAACCGCAGCACCACTCAACTGCTAACATCGGCGCAGTCGCAACCGACCGTTACCGCAGAACAGCTCAGCAGCCGCGAGCGCAGTGAACTCTATCAAGCAATTTTAGCCGCCGAACTGGCCGCTGGTGAAGGTGATGTAAAAACCGCGTTAACGCAATATTTATTTGCCCTTTCGATTCTTCCGCAAAAAGAAATTGCGGTCGAAGCCATCGTATTAGCGCAAAAATCCAATGACAGCGTCGCCTTAGTTCAAGCGGCCAAAACCTGGTTAAAAGTTGAACCAACCAATCGTCAGGCACGAGAAGCCTATATTCTCGGAAACTTAATGCTGTTCGACCAAATGCAAACCTTACAAGAGCCAGCCTTGACCGATGCGCTCGTCGCGACCAAAGAATTGATTGAACTCTATCAAGATGAAAAAGAGAGCTACCATGCTCTTGCGGCACTCAACAATTTATATTTGAACAGCTCGACTCTGGTGCTGTGGCAGCAGCTTCTGCGGGAGTACCCAGACAATCCGTTACCTTGGACACTGCTTGGCGATGCCTATTTAAAAGCATCTCGAATCAGTCAAGATCAAAGCTTTCCGACCAAAGCTGAGCAAGCCATTAATGTCGCCCTCCAGCGCAATCCTAAATTTGCCCCTGCCATTGACTTAAAAGTCGAGTTTTTACGTGAAGACAACCAAGCCGAAAAGGTCACGCCGTTTTTACAGTCATTGCTCCTCGATGACCTTTCGAATACTGCTGCTCATCAAGCTTTAGCAGAATGGTTTTATCAAAACCGAGAATACACTAAGGCACTTCGAGCAACGGAATATTGGCAGAAGCATGCCGACAATGACTCCGTCGATATTTTATACCTTCAAGCTGCCAGTCATTATGGACTTCGCGATTTTAAAACCGCCCATGAAGACTTCGTCAAATTATTGAATACCGATTATCGGCCAGACTTAGTTCGTTATTATTGTGGCGATACCGCAGAAAGAATTGAAAAATTCAACCAAGCAAAAGCATGCTACTTAAATGTTGGTGAGAGTAAATATTGGTACTCGTCACAACAACGCCTAGCGCAACTCATGCTAAACGACGACGAGCAAGAGCAACTGCTCAAGCGCTTGACCACTTATGCCTTTGACGGAAACGCCGAGCAAATCGAACAGAGTGTTGTGCTCAAGGCACAGGTTCTGCAAGAGCTAAACCGAGAGCTCGAAGCGGTGGAATGGGTCGCGCGTTTTATTAATCATGAGCGCATCACGGTTGAAGTACCCATTCAGCATTTTAAAATTATCTATAAGATGAATCCTGAAAACGATTGGTCAGCTTACGCTGAAATGATCGGTGAACGATTGAATCCTGAATTAGTCGACGCTTGGTATTTACAACTCGCCAACGAGTTAAGTGATCGCGACCAATCGCAACTTGCGGTTGCTTTACTAACCACGCAGATCGAGCGCAGTGCCGATAATTTAGATTTGCGCTACAGTCGGGCTTTAATGCGTGAACGAACCAATCAGCCGAAAATTATGCTTAAAGAGTTGAATGCGCTATACCAAGATGATCAAGATAATCCGCACATACAAAATGCATTAGGCTACACCTTAGCGGATCAAAATCAGCAATTAGATTTGGCGCTCGACCTCATTCAGAAAGCGCGTGAGCAATTACCGAATAGTGGTGCCGTGTTAGATAGCTTAGGCTGGGTTTACTATCGCTTAGGAAAACTACAGCAAGCAGAAAGCGCGTTAAAAGTTGCTTTAACCATCGAGAGTTCTGCAGAAGTGTTCGCACATTATTTAGAAGTGCTGATTGAAAACAGCAAACGCGATGAAGCCGAATCCATGCTTCTCAAAGCTTGGGATGAACTGAAAGACAATCGCTATATTTTACGTTTAGTGGACAAGTACAAAATCTTGGTACCCCAACCATGAGCGAGCCTGTATCTTACTTCACGCATTTCGCGTTGACTCGAGTCGTGCGCCGTTTGTGTTGGATGATTGGTGTGAGTCTCATACTGACGGGATGTAGCTTGTTTCAATCGAACAACTCGGTTCCACAAGATTTAACCGTCGAACAACGAGCGGCCTACTTAAAACGCACCGATCATTGGCGTATGGTCGGCCGTATTGGCATTATCACACCAAAAGAATCCAACACGGCGAACATTGAATGGCACCGAAAAGGCAGCGAATCTGAATTAAGAATTTACGGCTTCGTGGGAAATACCTACGCGCTGCTCACGACCACTCCCACCCAATCAAAAATTTCATTATCAGACGATGAAGTCTACTACGGCACCGATCCTGAGCAATTACTATGGCAAACGACCGGTTGGCAAATTCCCGTCAATGCATTAACTCAATGGATCCTCGGGCTACCAGACAATGCGCCGAGTGTTAGCTTTGATAATTCCGGGTTGGTGAATCAACTGGCTTTCGATGACTGGCTGATGAACTTTCAAAAATATGAGTCTTTTTCTGGGCTAACCATGCCGAAAAAGATCAAAATTACCCACCCAGACATTACCTTGAAGTTTTCTGTTCGAACTTGGGAGATGAATCCCGATGACTGAACAGACTTGGCCCGCACCGGCTAAGCTTAATTTAATGCTGCATATTACCGGACGAACCGACGACGGCTACCACCAATTGCAAACCGTCTTTCAAATACTCGACTTCGGCGATCAGTTAACTTTTACCCCCATCCCTCAGGGCATCAAGTTGACCTGCAATAATCCCGAGCTAGAAACCGATGACAACCTCATTCTTAAAGCGGTTGAGCAACTGCGACCTTATGCTGAAAAAGCCGCAGCGTTAAACGGACAGGCATCGAATGTAACCGGCTGGCATATCCATTTAGATAAACGCCTTCCTATGGGTGGCGGTGTTGGCGGCGGTAGCTCTGATTGTGCCACCACATTAATTGCGCTGAACCAGTTATGGGAATGCGGTTTAACGACAGAGCAACTGGCGACCATCGGCGTGAGCCTCGGCGCTGATGTTCCGGTGTTTATTCATGGCAAAACCGGTTGGGCAGAAGGCATCGGTGAGCAAATTTCGCCCTATGAACTCCCCGAATTATGGTACTTAGTGGTGCATCCTGACTGTTTTGTATCCACTGCGAAAATTTTTTCAGATAAAGCGTTGACACGGGACTGCGAAATCAGCAAAATACGCGACTTTCTCGCACAGGGTGGTCCCAAGCGCGGTTTGAACGTTATGCAACCCGTTGTTTTGGAACACTATCCCAAAGTGAAAGAGGCGTTGGACTGGCTGATCCAGTTTTGTCCAGATGCAAGAATGACTGGAAGTGGAAGTTGTTTGTTTGCACCCTTTGACAATGAGCGAGAAGCGCGTAAAATAGCGCTCCGATGTAAGTGGCCCCACTTTGTGGCACGAGGCATAAACACCTCACCGCTTATATCTTGAAGTCCCGAATAACTTAGGTTATTCACCCAATACAGGGGTATCGCCAAGCGGTAAGGCAACGGGTTTTGATCCCGTCATTCGTTGGTTCGAATCCAGCTACCCCTGCCATCTTCTTCTTTCTATTTTATTCTCAATCTTACTGTTTCTCGGCCATTACTGTTTACCGGTCATTACTATTTCTCGGCATTTACTATCTGTTCTCGGCGCTTAAGCTTTAATCCATTGAATCGGTTTCAATCATCGATTTCTGACGGTTTGCTCGGCTCAGCAAAGTTAACCTTGTTACTCTTAATACAAGATTGGTATTGGTTGTACGCGCTGATTCGGCGCTTATGTATTGTTTCGCCCGATGAAATCCTTGCTAGAATCGAGCTCCCCAAAAGCGCCAAAATCCCTTAACTCCCTGACGATGATTCAGAAACGGCATCTAAATGTCGCTGATCAGACAAATTACTAACACAAAAATAAAGGATTTCTGTTCCTCCGGTTTTCAAAGTTGCGATTTCGAGCTAAAATTCGCCCTTAACTCGTCCTTCTCACAAATGACTGAACAATTGGGTACCCTTCCATGTCCGACATGATGCTTTTTCGTGGTAACGCCACACCAGAACTCGCCGAAAAAATTGCCAAGAACTTAGACATCGAATTAGGAGAAGCCACTGTTGGCCGATTCAGCGATGGCGAAGTTAATGTCGAAATCTTGGAAAATGTTCGCGGTAAAGACGTGTTCATCATTCAATCGACTTGCCAACCAACCAACGACAGCCTAATGGAAGTCGTGGTCATGGCCGACGCATTACGTCGCGCTTCAGCTGGCCGAATCACTGCGGTTGTCCCCTATTTCGGTTACGCTCGACAAGATCGTCGTGTACGCTCTGCGCGTGTACCCATTTCTGCCAAAGTGGTTGCCGATATGATGGCCATCGTCGGCATCAATCGTGTTTTGACCGTCGATTTGCACGCCGATCAGATCCAAGGATTTTTTGATATCCCAGTTGATAACGTTTATGCGACACCCGTTTTACTTGAGCATATCTTGCGTCAACACACTGAAAATATGATGGTTGTATCACCAGACGTTGGTGGTGTGGTTCGAGCGCGTGCGGTTGCTAAGCGCTTAAACGATTCAGACTTAGCGATTATCGATAAACGTCGGCCGAAAGCCAACCAGTCAGAAGTCATGCATATCATTGGTGACGTTGCAGGTCGTGACTGTATCATTGTCGATGATATGGTCGACACAGCTGGTACCCTTTGTCTGGCTGCCGGAGCTCTGAAGCAACACGGAGCCAAATCGGTGGTGGCTTACTGTACTCATCCTGTGTTGTCTGGCAAAGCCATTGACAACATCAATGCCTCAGCACTTGATAAGCTGGTTGTGACTGACACGATTCCACTAAGTGAAGAAGCATTAGCCTGCGATCGCATTGACCAATTAACCATGTCAAACCTTTTGGCCGAAGCGATTCGTCGAGTGAACGAAGAAGAGTCGCTATCAACCATGTTTTTAGAATAAGACTCTTTAAGTAAGAGCTCTTAGAGAAACCTTGAAAAGGAGCCTTTTGGCTCCTTTTTTATTGAAGTTGATGGCCATGAATACGCGAACAGCCTCAATAGCCGTCAATCTCGCGGCTAAAAGCCAATAAAGCGGTTTACCTGCTACCCCCAAAACTGTATAATTTGCCGCCCTTTAATGAGGGTCCATCCGACTTTTGGTCGCGGAAGTCGGCGTTTATAGAACTATCACTTGGAGAAATACCATGGATTTATTTGTATTGAATGCAGAGCTGCGTTCAGACATGGGGAAAGGTGCGAGCCGCCGCCTACGTCGTGAAGCAGACAAAGTACCAGCCATCATCTACGGCGGCGAGCAAGAGCCACAACCTTTGGTTCTTGAGCACAACGAAGTTTTACAACACGTTGAGCACGAAGCTTTCTACTCGCACATCTTGACGTTAGTCATCGATGGCAAAAAGCAAAAAGCGATTTTGAAAGACATGCAACGTCACCCGTTCAAGCCTAAAGTTACGCACATGGATTTCCAACGCGTTTCTGACAAAGCCATTATCCACATGCAAGTGCCTGTTCACTTCATCAACGAAGAATCTTGTGTTGGTGTTAAAGCTGGCGGCATGATCCAACATCAAATGAACACCATCGAAGTTGTTTGTGCAGCTAAAGATCTTCCTGAGTTCATCGAAGTTGATGTTGCAGCACTAGACGTAAATGACGTTATTCACTTATCAGACATCAAATTAGCAAAAGGCGTTCAAATCGCTGACTTGCTTCAAGGCGACGATCACGATCACGCGGTAGTTACCGTTACTCGTCGTGGCGCTGCAGATGCAGCCGATGAGTCTGAAGAAGAAGGCGGCGAAGAATAATTCGCTGCGGCACTTAGGTTAATAAAGTGTCAACGATCAAACTCATTGTGGGCTTGGCTAATCCAGGCCCACAATATCAAGATACTCGCCACAATGCTGGCGCCTGGTTTGTCGAGCAGCTCGCTCGAAGCTTCAACATACCTCTAAACGACGATACTAAGCACTTCGGCTTACTCGGTCGTGGGCTGATCAATCAACACGACGTCAGATTACTTATTCCTACTACGTTTATGAATTTAAGCGGTAAATCTGTCGCGTCTGTTGCTAACTTTTTTAAAATTGATGTCGACGAAATTTTAGTTGCGCACGATGAGCTCGATATTAAACCCGGTGAAATTCGTCTTAAGAAAGGCGGCGGACATGGTGGTCACAATGGCCTGAGAGACATTATCAGTCAGATGGCTAATCAACGAGATTTCTATCGCTTACGCGTGGGTATTGGTCATCCGGGAGATAAAAGCAAAGTCACCGGATTCGTATTAGGAAAACCATCCAATACCGAGCGTGAGCGAATTGATGATGCGGTTTATGAAGCCGTTCGAAGCATCGACGATATCATCAGCGGTCGCTTTGACAAAGCGATGCAATACTTGCACAGTTTAAAAATCGGTCAGTCGAACTGATCATTGACTAAATAGCTTCTGCCCATTTAAGAAGCGAGACATAAGGTAACTTATCATGGGTTTTAATTGCGGAATTGTTGGCTTACCAAACGTCGGTAAATCGACGCTGTTTAATGCGCTGACCGATGCTGGTATCGACGCACAAAATTATCCTTTCTGCACCATCGATCCAAACACAGGGGTCGTTGGAGTACCGGATCCGCGTTTAGATAAATTAGCAGACATTGTGAAGCCGCAGAAAATTCTGCCAACCACAATGGAATTCGTTGATATCGCAGGACTTGTTGCCGGCGCTTCAAAAGGTGAAGGCTTAGGTAACAAATTCTTGGCGAACATTCGAGAAACTGACGCCATTGCGCACGTGGTTCGTTGCTTTGAAAACGACGACATCGTTCACGTCGCTGGCAAAATCGATCCCATTGCCGATATTGAAGTTATCAATACCGAGCTCGCCCTCGCTGATTTAGAAAGCGTTGAAAAGGCGATGCTCCGCGCGCAGAAGCTGGCTAAAGGCGGCGACAAAGATGCCAAAGCACGCCTTGTGGTTCTTGAAAAAATTAAACCGGTTGTCGATGAAGGCAAAGCCGTTCGCTCGATTGAGTTTGACGACGACGAATGGAAAATCGTTCGCCAATTGCACTTAATCACTTCAAAGCCAACCATGTACATTGCCAACGTTAATGAAGATGGCTTTGAAAACAATCCTCAATTAGATAAGGTCCGCGAATTTGCAGCCGCTGAGAACGCAGAAGTTGTTCCAGTTTGTGCGGCAATGGAATCAGAAATTGCGAGCCTTGAAGACGAAGAGAAAGTCGAGTTCTTACAAGAAATGGGACTCGAAGAACCTGGCCTAAATCGTGTGATTCGAGCAGGTTATGCCCTCTTAAATCTGCATACTTACTTCACTGCTGGCGTTAAAGAAGTACGCGCATGGACTGTTCGCGTAGGCGCGACCGCTCCCAATGCAGCCGGCGTGATTCACACTGACTTTGAAAAAGGTTTCATTCGAGCAGAAGTTATCGCTTATAACGACTACGTTGAATTAGGCGGCGAGCAAGGCGCTAAAGATGCCGGTAAATGGCGTCTAGAAGGAAAAGACTACATCGTTAAAGATGGCGATGTCATTCACTTCCGCTTTAATGTGTAAGCTTGCAGGTTCAAAATAGTCCCATAAAAAAATAGTTCCATAAAAAAAGCGCTTCATGCGCTTTTTTTTATGTCGGCGAATAACTTATCGGTTATATTGATAATCTATCAAGTCAATCTAGAACTAAAATCCATCAATATTCAAGAGCCCAGAATCTATGGACAGTCACGGTACCGATCATAACTTTACGCCTTCACGCCGACTCAACTTTATTATTGCGGTCTGTGCCATTGGCATCTCACTGGCTTCTTTTATTGCCACTTACTTTCAAGCACAATCAGAAGCGGCGCAAGCGAAAGCAATGATCTACCCACTGATTCAATTTACTTCGAGCAACTACGATTCAGAACGTAATCAGCAGCAGCTTAAGTTGGTGGTAAAAAACTAAGGTGTTGGGCCAGCATTAGTTAAACGCATGAAGTACCACTACCTCGATCAATCCTACCATAGCCTATACGACTTTTTACTGGCTTGTTGTACCTCAGGGTTTCAAGAAATGAATCAGCGCGTTAAAGAGGGAGCGTTCAATGATTCGGTTGAATACGCCATTATCACCGCGAGCACCAATCATATAATATTACCCGCGAATGAATTGGTGGATGCCTTGACGTTAAATCGCCATGCATTAAACGCTAACCTATGGGATCAAATTAATCGAGAACGGTGGAAGCTTTCAGTGGAAGTATGTTACTGCTCACTACTGCAAGATTGCTACAAGTCAAAAGGCATCGACTCTATTATTGAAGTAAGCTCTTGCGATGACTTTTAACGCCATCGAGACACTTGAATATCTTTAGCCTTCCATAAAAGAGCCGACAAAGTGTCGGCTTTTTAAATTGGCTATTGGCTTTTCATTTACTCGCGCTTCGCTGCCCAGCGTTTAAATTCGTCAGAGGCCACAAAAGCTTCGTAACCTTCAAGTTTACGAAGTTCGCTTGGATCGACATAAATATCGGCCATGCTTTCAATTTTATCGAAGGTGGCTAAGGTTCCTTTGAAGTCACCTTTACCGTTTAACACATCGGCTTTAAACCAATAATGATCAAGTTTCTCTGGCTCCATAGCAATGGCTTTATCTATGTGCTTAAGTGCTTGTGTGTAATCCTTTTTTAAGAATTGATACACTGAAATTAAATTCTCGATGGCTCCGTCTTCACCAAATCGCTTGTTCAACATTTTCAAACCTGAAATGCCACGTTCATATTGTTCGGTAAAGAAATAATGGTCCATCAAAATAAAAAACATCTCCGGATCTTTGCCATGCAGTTTATCTAGCTGATCGAGTTCTTTTCGATAAACCTCATCACTTAGGCTTTGTGCCATAAAAACTTTCATTAATGAAATGACCCGAGTGTCTTGCACATCTTGTGGAAGTGTTTTTAATTTTCGGTAACTTTTATCGTATTGACCTTGTCGATTGTAATTATTGATGTCACGAAATGAGTTCACAATCGCATTATCAATGTCTCTGCGATCAAGAATGCGCTTTAAAAAGTTTGAGCTATTCGGCATCATCATACCGAAGACTTTGGTCATCGATTGCGATAGGGTTTCTCCGGTGGTGTGAACGTAGATATCTTCCACTTTACGAGTTTTAGGATTAACGATGAGTTCGAGGAAGTTCATACCACTCTCGCCCATATCCATTAACACCAATGCACGCTTTTGGCCGTCAACATTGATCAAGCGACGAAAGTCGACAACACCATCGGTTTCATTCAACACTCGAAACCAGTTGTTGTACATATTCGCTTCAATGCCCTGCTTGGCTCCGCGCTTTACGTCTCGCATGGTTTGGTCATCACCAAGACCATTCAATGCTCGATCTAGCAATCCGTCAACATCAACAATTTTATTCAACGTTGGAATATCACGGGTGTTCATGCCTTCCACAAATACTTCTGCAGCATTTTCAAGCGTTGGGTTTTTCTGATAGGTCTCAAATGAGTCTGAGCGTGCTGGTAGCGCCGCCACCATAAAACAAACACCAAGTAACACACTCAACTGAGAGCAATGTTTAAGCAAACGCATGGTCTTTTCCTTTTGCTAAAGTTTGTGATGCAAACACGTCTTAATGTTTGCATCATCGAATGTTGAATATTAATGCTCTGAAAACCTGATTACTTCAGATTAAATTCGCGCTTAGAGTCATCACTTTTTAAGTAAATCAAATAGCCGATGTACATCATGGCAGATACGACCGCCAAAACATAAAAGCCAACGTAGGTTCCCATTGCTGCAGCGTCGTTAATCGCCGTTTCCGCTTGCTTAGGAATAATCGCCACCGCCTTAAACGTTGTATCGATCAAACTGTAAACCAGGCCAATAATACCGATGGTCTTCACCCAAGATGCACGAAGTAACAACGCTAAACTGAATAGAAATAGAAATACTTTGCCGCCCATGGCTAAAAAGGTATCTAAAATCATAAGGTCTTTTGACAGATGAGGCACCATGCCATCACCGATACTCATGGCCGCCGCCAAACCACCTAAGGTCGCTAAAAAGCCTATGACAGCGAGTACCATATAGATTATTCCCCATACCGTCGAGGCTGTACGCTTAAACTTGATCGCAGCATTCGGGTTTTGGGTGTTTAAATCGGCTTGCGGGCTTTCATACATTTGCTCTGACATTCTTATTATTCCTTATCACTACAACAAACAATCGAGTTTAGTGAATGGCGGCAAGAAAGCCAAGCGATAAAACGCCGCTCATCGGAGGAGCGGCGAAATTAGGCGAGAATCATTACTTTAGGCGTACATTTTCATCTTTTAGAGCGACTTTTGCCGCCGCGACCAGCAATTCAGGATGCAATCGAACCTGATAGTTTGGGTTCACATACGAAAATTGAATCACTCCTTCTTGGTCGATGATGAACACCGCAGGTACTGGTAAATTGGCTTTCGACTCACCTTTAAACCGCTGCAATTCACTGCCATAGCGGGTTTTTATCAAGCTTGATATGGCGTTTTCTACCCGAAAGGCCACCCCAAAAGCACGAGCACCCTCAATTTGAAAGTCCGACAATAGGGTGTAGTTTAACGCTCGATCAGCTTTCATACTGGCCAACTTATCGGGTAACTCAGGGCTGACTGCCAATATTTGATAGCCCATTTTGGTCAGATCTTTCTCAATGGTCTGCAATTCCGCGAGCTGGTGATTGCAAAAGGGACACCATCCACCACGATAAAACACCAGCACAATCGGCTTCTGCTTTGCTAACTTACCAAGGGTTACCGGTTTGCCTTCCGCCGTCCAAAATGGAACATCAGGAACTGACTGGCCAATCAACAGCGGATGCACCAGATCGGCACTGTCAGCAATTTCACTGCGTGAATCCGCCTTAGAGCAAGACACACCCAAGGCCAAGGCCATGAATGCGATAAAAATCAACGGGTTATTCTTCATGAGGTAATTTTCTCCGTGGTTTTAGGTACAGCATAGACGGGCTTAAGGGCAAAAGGTTACACAGATTCGATTTTCTCGCATTTCATGGCCTCAAAGGCCTTGACAGAGCCGCCCTAAATCAGCAAAATACGCGCCTCTTACGACATCGACCGATGATCTAAGAAATGGCAAGGTAGCTCAGTTGGTTAGAGCACATCACTCATAATGATGGGGTCGGCAGTTCAAATCTGCCCCTTGCTACCAGATTCAACAAAAGCCCTCTTTATGAGGGCTTTTTTGTATCTGGCCGCAAAAGATATGTTCGCCAGCCCAACAGTTCACCAATTGCGCCAGCAATTCGCTACGAGCAGCACCGCTGCGAAGCCCGCAAGGGTCAAAAACGCTTAGGCCGTTTTTGATACAATCTGCCCCTTCCTTATGAAGTCATATTTTATCTGGCCGCAAAAGATACGTTCACCAGCCCAACAGTTCACCAATTGCGCCAGCAATTCGCTACGAGCAGCAACGCTGCGAAGCCCGCAGGGTCAAAAACGCTTAGGCCGTTTTTGATACAATCTGCCCCCTTCCTTATGAGGGCTTTTTTGTATCTGGCAGTAAAAGATACGTTCACCAGCCCAACAGTTCACCAATTGCGCCAGCAATTCGCTACGAGCAGCAACGCTGCGAAGCCCGTAGGGTCAAAAACGCATAAGCCGTTTTTGATACAATCTGCCCCTATACGAACTCTTCGCTCACAATAATTAATCATTACTGCATATTGAATGCACTATGTTTGCTGATAGCTTGTTGACGCAATCATACATGAAGAACAAATATGAACGTAGTACATCCCTTCACGATACTTTTCGATCTCGTCATTAGATATTTGAGCAATGAATTTCATTGTGCCAGTACACTCTGGACAGTCAGGATAGACAAAGTCTTGAATCCATGCTGGCATCCCACCAATCTGAGAAAATGTAGTCGGTAAAAATTCGTTCGCTGCATAATAAGGGCTTCTAAAAGAGGATGACACCTCTAAACATTTTTTTGGAAGACGTTCCCGCTCATCAGAATCATCTGGTAAATATTCTGGCTTTTTATTATATCTAGACCAAGCAACGTTTCCACTTGTATCAAAGTCAATAAATAATCCATTCGAGTAGCACGAACAAACTTCACAAGTCGCTAGCTTGACTTTACTTCCTTTAAAGCCTAAAAAGTCGAAAACGTTATTTGAAATATCAATTTCTAGTAAATTCGTTAAGCGCTGACCACACCATTCACATCTAGAATCTGACTCAGTTAAGCTACCAATATTTTTAACTGACTCATTTGGCTTATTTGATAAAATCGGTAAGCATTTGTCAAAATATAGCGTTTGTTTTTCTTCATTAGCGGATGTAATCCAACCCGCTTCCTTAGAGTAATCTGAAGGATGGATATAAAGCTGAGTCGACCAATCAGGTAATTTGATTTTCCAAGATGCAAACTCTTTCAAAACATCATCATTCTCAATCCAAGCTAAAGACAATAATAAGAGATTAATATTGTCAGGCTCTAACCCAAGTCTTAAGATTAACTCTTTGCCAACTTCTTTACTTGCATTCCTAAATAGCATTGAAGGGTAATAAATTTTTTCTCTTAACATATACTTGTGCAGCTTAGAAAAATTTGGTTCTCTAAAAGCTGTTAATTCAAGGCATATGTTCTCAATATATTCAAGTTCACCTTTTTCTGCTTTTTTTATAGAAAAATCAATTAATCTAGCTTCATCAAATTCAGATAAAGTTTTGTAAACTTCCTCAAGTTCACCTTTAAATGGCAAATACTTTACTAGTGGTTCTGGAGAACGCCTTACGTGATGGAGAAGAATTATTTCAACTGGATCCGTTACTCCATCAAAAGGGTCTATATCTCTCCTATTTTCCTCAATATACTTTTGTCGTTCAGCCCGTTCTTTCTTCTGAATACAAGGCATGCAGTATCCACCAGTTCTTTCCGCTGTGGAGGGTAGAATTTGTCCAGTACAATCTACCGTTTTACATTGCATCCTTTCTGTCATTAGTCGTCCTTTATCTTAGCTTCGCAATTTGTATTAATAAATCCGAGTAAGTTTTGCACTCTCTTCAAGTTATAATTTTAAGCAGCTATATCAAATATAAAAATAAGGAATACGAACCTAGTCTAATTTATGGACAATCCATTGTGAACCTGTAGAATTAATATTTTACCTCTTAACCTTCAACCTTCAGACAATTGCGCCAGCAATTCGCTACAAGCAGCACCGCAACGAAGCACGTAGGGTCAAAAACGCTTAGGACGTCTTTGATACAATCTGCCCTTTCGTTAGCGCATTAGTAACCGCTAGCTTCTTTATGCCTGAATGGAGGTAAGTCTATTTGTGAAATGCTTTTTCTAGACAATATAAATTAATCAACCAAAGAATGAGAGACCTTCTGTAAAGCGAAAGCCGTATCTCGAGCTTTCTAATTCAACTTTAAGTTCTGGCGAAACAAATAAATATTCTTTATTCATTAACAAGAATTGCTTTCCATCTAAGTCTAAATCATTTATATCATCTTCAGTAAAATGATGATTGACATCAAGTCTGACATAATCACTATATTCCTTGTCATTAGGTCTGTCCCAAATGATTGTAGGTACAAAAGATACTCGCTCGATATTAAGGGACTCAAAATAGTCAGCAATTTCCTTTTGGACAAGCACGTATTCATATCCAACCATAATCGGATCGACTTGACCTCGCTTAGTCGTTTGATATCGACCGTCCTTCAACTTATACAAACCAACATTATTTGTAATACTTAGGTTAAAAGGATACATAATTCTTCACTATATAAAATACCTAATATCGTCTCACCCCAACTCCAGGGAACTCCTCACCTTCAAATACTCTTGATACTTCACATACTCAGCATCGGCTTCTGACCAGGTGTTCATAATATCCGCATCAAGTTTTCGAGCTTCATCAATGCGATCGGTTTTAATGTACAACTCGACCAACGCTTTCTTGGCGAGTACTGAAGCCGGGAATTCTTTTAACACTTCTAGCAGCAACATTTCACTTTCATGATACTGCTCAGTATAGCGATAGAGTTCTGCTAACTTAACCTTCCAACCGAGATAAGAAAACCGCGCCATAAGGCCGCCTGAAACTTTCTTTGCTCTTTCGGCGATAACATAAGCCTTCTCTTTTGCCTTCGAGTAGTCATTGGTTAATTCATAAAGAGTCAAATAAGCGTAATCAAGAATATAACTCACAAAGTTTTGCGACGAGTGTTGTTCGTCATCTTGCTCATTCAACGATTCGAACTTATTAATGAATTGCTTAACACCTTCAACGTTGTTCTGTGCTTTATAAACTTCAAGCATTAAGTACTCAACCGAATAACTGTAAGGCGCTTCAATCTCTTTGACGGAACGTTCAATCTCTACCATTTGCAGAGCCGTCTCTCCAAGCTTTCCTAACAGCTCAATATTCGGGATGGTGGTAACCCTCATTTTTCTCGATGCAGGAATATTCGACAGCAGACTTTCTAGATCAAGAATCCGTTGACGAGCGGTTTTAATTTTTCCAAGCGTTACATCAATTTCATTCAATACGCTCACCAATGAGGCTCTCTGACTAACTGGAACCTCCTCTTTTTCAAGTAATCGAGAGAGACTCGATTTCGCTTTAGCAAAGTGACCCAACTTGTAATTGTTCAGGGCAATAAAGTAAACCACCGATTTATTGCTAGGATCAATTATCGAGACTTTCTCATAAATATCGTTGGCCTTCGCGAAATCACCTTTTTGCTCATACAGCAGAGCAAGGTAGAGATTGCCGTTAACATCATCGTCACTAAGGTCGATAGCCTTTTGCATGTTCACAATGGCTTTGTCGAGATCGCCCATGCTCTCGTACAGTTTAGACAGTCGGAAGAACGCCCCCAAATCATTAGGCAGCAAAGAAATAACTTTCAATAAACTTTGTTCCGCTAACTCTAGATCACCAGCATAAGCTTGAAGGTATTGAGCCAAAGTGCTGTGAGCATCAGCTGAATTAGGGTACAGCTCGACCCAGAGTTTCAGTACTTTTAAATGCGATTCATAATCGCCTTTTAAACCATAGAGATAACCTTGAATAAAAAACCGTTCTTCTCGCGTTAATTTATATGATTGCTCTTTAACCATCTCGCCAAATTTTTCGGCCAACTTCGCCTTGCCAACACTCGCATAAGCGTGCGACAGCAGCTTTTGAATTTCTATTGAAGATTTATCCAATTCATAAGCCGCTTCAAGTTTCTCAACATAATCTGTCATGTAAGGTAGTTGAAGTTTCTCAACTAACGTATTGGTTACACTCTTTAAGGCTTCGATATTCGAAACAACATGCTCAGTAACGGGAAAATCATCGGTCAAATTTTCTCTGGCAGCAAACCCCACTAACTTGGCACTGATTTGCTCAGAAAGTACATCAACCGTATTGAAAATATTATCGCCTTGCGCTGAAAAGGTCGCTTCGACTTTGCCGTCTTTCGAGCGATAAAGCGTTGCCGACATGACATAATTGTTCTCTTGCTTGTTGACCGAACCGGTAATGAAAAACTCTCGCGAATGATTGCGAACCGTTTTTAACTGCAACGACATCGGCTCACCGATGCCCTTTTCAAAACCCGCTTCTCGAATAATCTGATAAATATGCGCATGCTCAAAGGCCGTGTAACTGGCTAAAAACTCATTGCGCGCGAGATCTTTCGACAATAACCAAGGCAGAGCGTATTGCAACCAAACATCGTCATCGCCTAGATTATCCGATGTCCAAAAATAGTTAAGAATGCGTTTCTGATACTGCTGTTTGGGAATCACATACTCTTGTGTTTTGCCCGTTTCATCAACAGCGGTTTTCACTTCCGTTGCTTTGACCGGTTGCACTAACGCAATCGGTAAGGCGGCAGCGGCCACTAAATTCAATGGAACCACCATAAAGGTCGATTTATGCCAAGGATCTTTGCCCTTCTTGCCGTATTGATACGCCAATAAAATCACCGACGGCAAAAACGAAATCATGGCAATAAAGATATAGGAGGTAATTTCTGGTGCTAAGACGAATCGCTCAATGACCCAATCACCGATCTCGATCGCCATCCAAGTGGCGGCGATATACAATCCTACGCTTTGTGGTACCCGACGTTCCCAAAGGCTGGCTAAAAAAGATGTTTTTTCCATAAATTCAATATCTTACAGCTGTTTGCTATCGTTCCAGTTCTTACCATACCATAAGTACTTAATTCACATCGATATTTTTAATGTGGTAGCTTTACCACTATTCTCCCAAAAACACCCAAATTTTATTCATGGCTATCGAGTTACCCCTGATGGGCTCTAACAAAACTGTGATACGCTTGTGACAAAACCATGACAATTCAGAATCCTGCAGTTCATATACTGTGATCATTCAGAAATAGAAGGATGATGATAAAGATGAAAACTAAAAAAATTCTACAGACCGTTAGCGCTGCTTCACTAACGCTTATGATCGTTGCCTGCGCTACGACAGAGTACGAGACCACAGAGACGGTAACCCCATCTGCGCCGCGAGCCGAACAGGACTCTGATAAAATTACCATAACAGGCTCTCGAATTAAGAGATCTGGCGGTACGGCGAGACCAGATACCGAAAAAAATTTGTCGCCAGTTGCCGTAACCACCCGTGAAGAAGTGACTACGCAAGAAGAGCGCGTTGAAGTTCCCCCCAAGTTCTATCAACGAAATAATAATTATCAAATCTTCAAAGCCTATGGCGTTAACCCCACGGTGTTAACTGAAGCAGAACCGTTCTCTACCTTTTCCATGGACGCAGACAATGGCTCTTATAAGCTCGCATTGAATATGCTGAACCAGCATCGTATGCCGGCCAAAGAAGGGATACGTGTTGAAGAGTTCGTCAATGCTATGGACTACCAATACCAACCGTCTGATGAGCTATTCGGCTTATCTGCAGAAGTCATGCCTTCGCCCTTTCGTCCCGGATATCACATTCTGCATCTAGGAGTGCAAACCCAGTCGATTGAAAAAGACGCTCGCAAGCCTCTTAATCTTGTGATTGTGGCAGACGTTTCCGGCTCAATGGCATCGGGCGACAAATTAGGCATGCTCAAAAAAGCCATGATCACTTTGGTTTCACAATTACGTGCCGATGATAAAGTTGCTTTAGTGACCTACAGCGATGATGCCAAAGTGATTATTCCGCCAACAGAAGCCCGCAATGCACAGTACATCAATCAAAGTATTCGAGAGCTGAATACCGAAGGTAGTACAAACGCAGCAGCAGGGATCCATTTAGGTTATGAATTAGCCGATCAAATGTTCAATAATGAATCCATTAATCGAGTCATATTAACCTCTGATGGCATGGCCAATGTTGGTACGACTGAGCCAGAAAAGATTCTGCAAAAAATTGAAGACTACAAACAAAAAGGTGTCTTTTTAACAACGGTTGGTGTCGGTCTTCAAATGTACAACGACTACTTATTGGAACAACTCGCTAATAAAGGGAATGGTAATTACCTTTATTTTTCGAACGATAACGATATTCAAGAAGCATTTGTCGACAAGTTGACACAAAATCTGCAAACCGTTGCCAAAGACGCCAAGATTCAAGTTCAGTTCAATCCAGAAAAAGTGACTCACTATCGGCTACTGGGTTACGAGAACCGACATTTGAATAAACAAGACTTTCTCGATGGTAAGAAAGATGGTGGGGAGTTAGGTGCAGGACATCGTGTGACCGCGCTTTATGAAGTCAAATTAACAGAGCTCGATGATGACATCGGAAAACTGAATATTGCTTATAAATATCCAATGCAAGACAAAGTAAGAGTGATGAAGAAGACAATTCCAAACTCAGTTATTCGAAACAATGTGCTATTAGCTTCATCAGATCTACGCTTATCTGCTGCTGCAGCAGCATTCGCCGAGAAGTTACGACAATCCTATTGGTCTCGCATCTACTCTTATCAGAAAATCGATGAACTGTTAGTTTCATTGCCAGCAAACTATCAGCGAAAAGACAGTGTTCAACAGTTGAGTAAAGCGATAGAACAAGCAGCCCTGCTCGATAATCGGATAGACCCCTATAAAGACTCAACGCCGGTTTCAAGTATCAGCATTGATCATGTACCCTTGTTGCAATAATCGACGCAAAGTATGGTAAAACAACTCAGAAAATCGGCATTCATCCCACTTATAATTATCGGTGGGATGATGTTTCTTTGGTTGCTCATGGTTGAATATCAAAAAAATCAATCGCTACTTACTAGCAATCAACAATTACTTGCCGACGCGACCAAGCGCTCGTTAATAACCCAACTCAATAGTCAGTTTAACAGCCTACCGAATAGCTTCTCAGAGCTAAAAACCAATTGGATCAAGTACGAACCCAATTTTTATTGGTTTCAACAGCAGCAACCAGTATTTCCACCGAAGCCCTCAAATGCTAGCTCATTATGGGACAGCTATTGGCAAGATCTGACATCGAGTCTCAAGGATGAACAACCAAAAGCGTCGCTTAACAAGCTGATGCAAGAGCGCGTCGACAACATTAAAGATATGGCAAGTGCATTAGAAGCGAACGACCAACAATCACTGCGCACTTTGATGCAAGTTTTTCTCAGTCAAAAAGAAAACTTTCAATTAACCGCTATAGAGGAAATTGCGTCTAGCTTGATGCTTTTAGAAGTGGGAAAGAACAAGAGGTGGAGTCAAAGTTTGGTGGACTCTATTTTATTTCAAGGATTTCAGTCAGAAAACATACACATTCGGTCTGCGTTTAATCTACTAATTGATAATGTAAACCGGTTTAATCGCGAAGATACTCAAGCCATATTGAATTTGATTGAAGGGTATGCGGAAAGGGTAAATCTTCCACTCGATAGGCTAAGGGATTATCGCCGAGCTATTTTAAAGTCAGAGACATCATTGCATTCACTCCACTGCACGCAAAAACTCGTCATTGGCCAAGACAGGATTTCGAAAGCCTATGATGCAGAGAACTGCATAGTTATCCCTATCAACCTTCCTCAGGAGTTGAAGAGTTTAACTAGCCAGCTTATTCAACGTGGCCAGCTGGATCCTAATGACTCAATTAATTGGAATATGAGCCGGCTACCAGAAAGCGAACAAGAGCTAACGCTTACTATCGACCGCCCATCTTGGGGACTTCAGGAAACAAATCAACAATGGTTTATGCTAATAAAAGTCATCATATTGATAATATTAGTGAGTTTATCGATTTACGCGGTTCAGGCGATTCAATTAGAACATCAGCGTAAAGAACACTATATTCAGTTAAAAGAAGACTTTGTAAATCTGGTGAGTCATGAGTTAAAAACACCGCTCGCCTCGATTCGATTAATGGCCGAAACACTGGATAAAAGACTCACTAAAAAGCTTGATGGGAAAGATTATCCAAAACGGATTGAACGAGAAGCCGATAGACTTTGGCTGATGGTTGATAATATATTGTCATTCAATCGTTTACAGTCAGAGAAGATGAGTATTAATAAAACGTCGATATCACTTAAAAGTTTAGTCGACGAAGTTCAAGAATCATTACCAGAAGATATTATCATTAATAATAAAATATCACCTGACGCTGAAGCATTGGTGGATAAACCTTTATTCAGCTTAGTTCTGCTAAATCTTGTTTCGAACGCCGTAAAATACAACAACCATTCACAAGTCGAGCTAACATTTGAGTCTAGTATTAATAACCAAGGCTTAAACAGCATACTCGTTTCAGACAATGGTATCGGTATCGACAAAGCGTTATGGGCTGATATCTTTGAGCCGTTTTTCCAAGCCCATCACAAGCAAAAGAAAGGGTTTGGCTTAGGACTGGCACTGTCACTTAAAGTCATGCAAATCCACAATGGTAGCTTACGAATTTTGCAATCGAAAACACTTTCAGAGGCAGACGCATCCATCGGTAAAATCAATAACCTGAACAATACTGTGCCGTATACTACTGGCACACAATGGGAATTAACGTTTCAATAATATGACTGCTACTATTTTAATCGTCGAAGATGACCAAAATTTACGCGAAACTCTGAGCGACTTCTTAGAACTTGAAGACTTTGTTGTTGTTCAAGCAGCAACCATTGCTGAGGCAAAAGATATCTTCAATCACTCATCGATTGATCTCACCGTTCTAGACATCATGCTGCCAGATGGCGATGGCTATCAACTTTCTCAGTGGCTGTGCGAACAATCAATTGAGACCAGAATTTTAATGTTAACCGCACGCGGGTTAGAAAAGGACATCGTTGAAGGCTTTGAATCGGGTGCCGACGACTACGTTTCTAAACCCTATCGATCTCAAGAACTATTAATGCGGATTAAGGCCCTACTTAGGCGCCCTCTTGCCAAAAGAGAAACGCTGACGTTAGATATCAATGGGCGGTTAGTCGATTGGCGATCCATGACGGTTAAGTATCATGGAGAAAGTCTACATTTAACCTCCCGAGCATTTAGTATCTTAAAGCTACTGATTGAACACACTAATGAAGTACTTTCACGAGAAGACATTCTAGACGCTTGCTGGGGAAAAGACGTTTATGTCGATAATAGAACCATTGATAACTTTATATCCAATCTGAAAAAGCAATTCGATTTAACATCAGAAAATGCCTTTTACATTAAGTCTGTTCGTGGCGTTGGTTATTGCTTTATGAAACGAGAATTTAATAAAACAACAGATTAATGATTAGACAGCTTAATGAAAGGAAGATCTGGTAATACCAAAATATTATAAAACACTCGTTAAATCGATAGCGAACATTAATAAAATATTGCACCTGTGCGGTTCTGTAAGATAGCAAAAGCTCTACCTACTTTAGTTTTACAAAATCACGTAGAGCTCTTTAAAAAAACAACACTGAACCAGTTTTTAATCAATATCTTTCAGTAAACATAGCCTTTCAATTAAATGAACCAGCTTAGATCATTTCACTTTGGGTGAAGAAGATTCCTCGAATTTCATCCCTTTGAAAACTCTATCAGCATTGCCCCGCTCAATGGAGTGATGTTGCAGTCTCCGTTTGCTTTTGTCAGAACGTTGCTTCTCGGCCATGTTCTTTTCTAGCTTATGTTCAATCAAAGCTATGGCCAATCGCTTGTTCGCGTGTTGGCTTCGTTCAGACTCGACTTTCACCACAATACCCGAGGGTACATGGCTCGCTCGAATTGCAGAGCTGGTTTTATTGGCATGTTGCCCACCCGGCCCCGATGAACGACATGCTTCGAAAAGCAGATCCGTTTCTTGAACCCTACTTGCCTTGATCAGCGCTTCAGATTTAGTAAAACTTCCGGTAAAAAACCAATTCTTTCGACGGTGCTTTGGTCGATACGGACTCGAGCAAATCCACTGCAGCGTTCCGCTCCATTGCTTCGCTAAATCTTCCGCGCGATCCCCCTCTAACTTAAATAACATCGACTTGTAAGTTTGCGGCTCTAACCCTTGTTCAGACTCAACTAAGGTAATTGCTACTCCACTTTTTACCGCATCGCGATTCAGCTGTTTAGCCGCTAATGAAACGGCTAAACAACATTCGCTTGGGCCTTGAGCGGCTGATAGTAAAAACAAAATCATTAACAGCCTCCCGATGTTTTATAGGTTAAGACCGGCTTAAACCGCGCAATCGACTGAATTAAACCGCCGTCTTGCATCGCTGCGATCACCGAGTCGATTGACTTGTAAGCTTCTGACGCTTCTTCAAAGATCAATTCGCTGTGCTTACAAATCACTCGGCTACCGAATTGAGTGCGTTCTAGATCAGACTTTTTAAATCGTTTCGACAAACGCGCTTTACAGTCACTACGAATCCATTTACGACCCGCACCGTGAGCCAAAGAGTGTAAGCAAGTTCGGCTTTGCTCCGACTCGACGAGCGGTTTAACGAGGTAACTGTAATCACCTCTTGAACCTGGAATCATCACCAGTCCTTGATCCGCTGGCGTCGCGCCTTTTCGATGCACCCACAGGTCAACATTGCCTTCGCTCGTGAGGTTCTCATGCGAATTCACTGCTGAAGAGCTTTCGAAACGAGTCACCAAATTATGATTAACATCCAATAGGTTGTTTCCTTTCGCGCTTAAACTTTTAAGCATGCGTAAAGCAATCAACTCTCGGTTCAATTCGGCGAAGGTTACCGCAGCATTATGGTTGAGCATGTATGAGTGAAAAGCCTCAGTCGAGCTAGTTAAACCAGCATGCCCGAACGCCTCAACATGTTGTCGCAGTATACTTTGCCCCAAGCCACGGGAGCCGCTATGCACTAGCAACACTAGGTGATTTTTGTCGATGGCGAACTGCTTTAAGCACTCGTCATCATAAACTTCATCGAGTTGCTGAAGTTCTGCAAAGTGATTGCCTCCGCCAATGGTTCCCAAAGCTGAATCAAACGATGTCGGCGCGAGCCCTTTTTCGCTCATTCGCTTTGAACGATAGTCATTCCATGAGTCATCCAATGGCGCATCGATATGAGCTAATCGCTTAGTAAACTTATCGAGGTTAACCTTCCGAACTTTTATATCGGTCGACCACAACCCCATACCACAACCAATGTCATTTCCAACTAAGGCAGGGTAAATTTTACCTTGTGTTAAGAAAGCAGCACCGATCGGGTAGCCACGACCTGGATGGAGATCTGGCATACCTGCTGCGCGGATCATTCCATTTAACTCAGCCGTTTTATTTAATTGTTGGATCGCTTTTCCTTCGATCCAGGTGTCTGATTTTGCAACCAAAATAACGTTTTCAGACAAATTTTGAATACAGTTGCCCATAATCCAATTCCCTAAGAAATAGGTTAAAATATTTAAGTATTTAGAATCGGCGGGCCTTACTCAATCGAAGCTATTCGTTAACTGACTGGTTAACGGATTAGCTGACGCTTTGAGTAATGCAAACTGTTTGAGAAGTTGAAATTACTCAGAGAGTGACCCGCAAAAGATAGTAATTAAACTCATTTTTAATCTCCTTTGCAGTTAGTTGATCGACGAATTTTGTCAATTTGGCGCTAGTCTAATGGGGAAAATATGAAAAGGCAACCCTTATATGCTTTGTTGACTTACATGCTACGCATTAAATAATGACAACGCTATTTATTAAAATTTAGTCGTTTAAAAAGCCGAGAATTAAAACCTAGCGCATTCAGAATATTCAATTTAGCGGCAAAACAACAAAGCGATTTTTGCCTTCAGACTTAGCTTGGTATAGCGCTTTATCAGCTTGTCGATATAAACTCGTTCCATTAGCAATCCCGGTTGTGTTATCGAAAGTCACACCAACGCTCGCGGTTACTTTGATCGGTTTATCGAGCGATTCGCTTTCGTACGATCGCTTAGCAATTTCTTCGATTAATCGCTCACAAACTACCGCAACATCTTGCTCATTGGTAAACTCAACCGCAAAAGCAAACTCTTCGCCACCGAACCTGGCAAATGCATCTTGGCGTCGAAACACATGAAAAAATGCTTTAGCAATTAGTATTAACACTTCGTCACCAACATCATGTCCGTAGGTATCATTGACGACTTTAAAGTCGTCAATATCAACCAAACCATACATCACCTTAAAACGATATCTCTCGGCGTGAGAGAGTATTTTTACGAGTTGATCTTGAAAGTAACGACGATTGGGTAATTTGGTTAGCGTGTCATAATAAGCCATTTGCTCAAGACGAAGATTGGCTTCTTTCAACTCCGCTGTTTGTTTATCAATTATTTGTTGCAAGTTTTTCTTCAATTCTCGTAATTCTTCATTACGTTTTTCGAGCTGTTCGGCTCGATAGGTAACCTCAGTGACGTCGCGTTCAATCGCGGCGAAATGCGTCACTTCGCCTAAAGAGTTGGTAAGTGGAATGATGTTCAAATCTAACCAATAAGGTCGGCCTGACTTAGAGTAATTTAAAATGGTTTCTCTAATTGGCTCCTTTTTCACTAACGCATCATGAATTCTTTTTACCGTTTGCTTATCAGTAAATTTACCTTGCAAAATTCTTGGCGTTTCACCCAAAGATTCTTCTTCAGAATATTCAGTTAGCTCCTCAAAGGCTTTATTGACATAAACTATCTTTGGCCCTAGCGGTGCTTCGATGGCTTGCGCTTCAGTGACGACAATAGCATCGAGTGCACTTTCAACCACATCACGAAATGAAAATGACGTTCTTTCTTCGGTGATATCCGTAAAAGTAACCACAACGAAACCTTTATCCGGTTGGTCACCTACTTCCATATAAGCATCAACCATAAACCATGAGGTTTTACTGTAGCTATCAACAACGCCTATGACTTCTTGCTTTATCGGTGTTTTCCAGGTGAGTACTTTATTCACAGGAAATTCCTCGGCAGGAAGAATGCGTCCTTGTTCGTCAACAAAGTGCCATTGTGGATCAAGTGCATCTTTGCCAATCATTTGTTCAAAACTAAGACGAAGGCATTTCAAGGCAGTCGGATTTGCGTAGACAATAGACGAGTCTAAATTGTGGATAATGACACCAATTGCTGCATTATCCACAATACTCTTAACATTAATTTTATCGAAGTCGCTCGCTTTTACCATTGCGTGGTTCACCCAGTTACCCTGACTAGAGTATAGTGGGCCACGGACGAATCTTCTCATTTTCTCAATAATTAATTGCTATTAAACGCACAAGTGACACGAAATTTCATTAAGAGATACCTTAAGGTGGCGGTCTAGAACTCTAAATTAAGTTATTCGCCACTGTGTTTTGCATAGAGCTGAGCCACCGCTAACTCAAGGCGCTTGATTTCGCGCAGCGTTGAATGTCGGCTCATTTCCATCCAGAACCAAATTTTAATGCCCATCGTCATCACTGCAGCAGCGATGGTTAATACGCCCCAGAATATGCGCTCATCAAGCGTCGTGCTAACAAAAAATTCATAACCGCACCAGAACATAGCGGCTGCGATAAAAAACGAAAGAATAAAGCCATAAATATTCCATCCTTTCATTGAGCCACTGAACACACCGCCGAGTTGCGCAAATAGACCTCCTTCTTCAGCGAGCAGCTTATTAACTTCTGCTTCGTCCATCTTCAACGCTTGTTTAATTTTGTCATCTAAGTTCATGCTGACCTCCTCAGGTTCATCACATAGGTTTCTCAATGGCGTTTCCTGTTAATCAACAATGATTTGTTGTAATTGATTACGCACCCTATTTAAGCGAGATTTAACGGTGCCTTCTGGAATTTCTAGTATTTGACTGATTTCAAACACCGAAAATTCAGCCAAATAGTAGAGGGTAATGACGCTTTTCTCAGAGTCTGCTAGCTGATCGATAGCTTGCTTCAGGGCTCTAAGCTCCAGTGTCGATTCATCAAGCTCCATTGACATCTCTGCACCGCCTTGCAGTAAATGCTCATCTAACGACTCATACTGCGAAGCCTTAGACTTGGTGAGATCAATCACTCGCCAACGAACAACACGGAACAGCCAACTTTTAAACGCTCTAGGATCTTTCAAGGTTCGTAGTTTACGACTTATCGACATCCATGTTTCTTGAAGCGCATCATCAATCACCGTTCGATTACTATTGAGACTGAGCCCAAAGGATAAAAGCTGGGGGTGGAAGTAGACGACCAAACACTCAAAAGCTTTAGTGTTCCCACTTTGAGCTTCGACGACCAGTAAGTCTATTTGTGCTTGAAGCATAAGTCGCCTTAATCCATCAGTTATTCATGTAGTTATTTATAAAGACGACGGAAGGTTAGGATGGGTTCATAACTATTTTTCAATAACTATTTAAGATATCTATTTAGAATCACTCTTTAGAATCACCATTTAAAATACTCATTGTTCAGATAAATGATTAAGCTGCTGCACTTCCTCAGAATAATTACTGGAAGGCTCTCCTTCATTAGTTAATTTAGGAATAACGCCGCCACACCAAAAAGTGTCCAGTTGTTTTAACTGGTCTTGGAACGCGAATACCAAGTAGTCATGACCTTCTTTAAACCAGTAGCCGTAACAACCCATTGCATTTTCGGCCGTATGCAACACAATGGTTTTACCAGCGCCTTTCCAAGACTTTTCTACTTCAAAAGTGACAATAATTGCTGGGTCACCAAAAGCATTTCGAGCGTCTAGGCGAACAATATTGCTCACTTTGCCAGTAAAGACAAATTCATGTTGTGCAAACTTTTCATCAACGTCACCTAAACGGCAGCTACAAGCTAGGGCAGAACTACAGATAAAAACGCCGAGCAAATAGGCGGTAAATTTAACGGTTAACTTTTTCATAAACAAAACTCTTGTTCTCTAGATCTCTCGAACTCTCGACGAGTAGAATCAGATTGACGTTATAACAACCTTCCCCAAATTGGTCGCAATGCCCAAAGCGACCAGAAAAGCAATGACGGAATCTTCTTATTTTTTCGCCAAAAGAAACGCGCCTGCTCTTTAAGAAACGCGGCACTCAACATAGCATCGGCCACCGCTACTGACTCTTTCGCATTAATAGACTTTAACTCATCCCGCGTGGCATTAGCTAAGTAGTCTCTTGAACTGCCAATCTTAACCCAGCCTTTAGCAATTGTTTGGGCTTTACTCAGTAAAGACACGTGAGGCTCTAACCATTGAATTAAACCGATATTTAAAGCTTCTTCTGCAGATGGCTTCCAGCCCTCTTCGCCCAACATTCGTTTGGCATTATCAGAACCAATTAAGCGCGGCAAATGAATGCTAGAACATCCTTCTGGCGGTACGCCTAGGCAGGCAAAAGGCGTCGAGAAGGTCGCATTTTCAGAAGCAATAATCCCGTTGCATAAGGTTGCCGAAGTAACACTTGCTCCAATGGCAGGGCCATTCACGGCAATCAGAATGGGCTTATCGAACTCGATGAATAAATTGAATAAACGCTCATTCAGCGCCTTGATCGACTGATGAAGCTTTTTAGGGTGCATTAGTTTAAGTGAACCACCTAGGTCAACACCGGCACAATAATAGGGATCAGCTCCTGTTAAAATGACCGCCTTAACTCGATCGTCTTTGCTTGCCTCGGCAAAGGCGCCAACCAATGACTCGATCATCGGCAGCGTCCAACCATTCAGTTTCTTTGGACGGTTCATGGTTAACGTCAACACGTTGCTATCTAACGATGACGTTATATAACTCGTTGATTTACTCTTTTGTAAGTCAGCAGTCAAAATGATGAGGCTCCGATTTTTATAATCTCAAGTTTCTTTAAGTCGCGCCAATCGTCTTTCAACAATCGACGCCCTAGCTTTCACTATTCCAGAATTATTAGCCCCAGATATACCCATTAACCTCTTTGCGGCTTCGGCAACCTTACTTTTACCTTTGTAAGAAGTTAACAATGGTTCTAGCTCTTTGATGACCTTGATATCTAGTGCGGTATTGATATCGAGAAGCAAAGCAAACAACACCTGAAGGTTTCTTTGTTTCGAGTCAACCGTTTTTAAGACCTCTTGTAAAACTTGGCTGATGATATATCGATGCTCGTTAGACACTTCTGCAACCACTTTCAAGCTGTCAGCTAATCGATTAAGTTTGATAAATCCAATGGTATTTAATTGCTCCAAGATTAACGATATAGACTGAGTTGATACCAAATCGTTATCGATGCCTTCAATCAGTGCATCGATGGCTAACGACTTTGAATCTGAATCTTTACCAATAAGACCGAACACAAGGACCAGATGAGCCAACTCTGACCAAGGTCGAATACCATCGAACAGACTTTCAAAGAAAGCAAAGTTTGGGTCAAAGACACTGCTGTTATCATCAATCCTTTGCACTAAACGCATGGCCGCGTAGGTGTAGAACCCATCCGGATTTCTAGGCCACAATGTCATGGCCCATTGGGTAATCCAAGCAGAGGTTAACTCGCTGGTCCAAACGTATTTATTCTTTTGTACTGAACTAAAGGCAATACTCGGTACTTTACTGTGCTCAATACTTAACCCTGTGAGTTGTTTTTTCGCGCCTGAGAATAATTTCTTACCGAAGGCAACCATTGATTTGAGTGAGGAGTCGGCTTTCGACGAATGATCGGTTTCTTCAAGATTACTGTAAACCGTCACTTGATCAACAAGCGTTCGTATTTGACAATCAGAAATGTTTTGTCCATGCGACTCTGTTTGGATCAACTGCCATTGAAATGTTGCCGGTTTAAATCCATTGGGAGAATGATCGTCGATATTAAATAATTCGAAATAACTCGACCAGTCATATAACGGATCTCGGCTTCTCGCCGCACTGATCCAAAGATCGTAATCAAGCCGATCATCGTAGTTTAAGGTAACCTCTTCACCCAGAGCAAACTTAACGATACGATCCAACGGTGATGCTAACTCCCCAATAGATTCTAATGCTTTGTCTCTATTAAATGGTAGTAACCGTAACAGAGACAAACAAAAATCGACTCTCTCAAATGACACTTGACTGCTGCGTGCGCTGTGTAACCGACGAACCCAAACTACAGGATCAATCCAACCTCCCAAATGAGTTGGAAATGACAGTAATGGCTGACTTTTTTGCTGATAAACACGGTGTTTTATTGCCCGCACCATATTGATAATGGGTATAAAGTACAAGTTCCCTTTTGAATACCGGTTAGGAGGCGTTTCATATAACTTACCCGTTAGCCAAGTCATTACAAGATCGGTTACTTCATGTAATAACAGTCCCGAATTTGAAAAAAGCCCTTTCATTGAATCTAAATGTCCGCCATCTTCAATGCGCTTAATTAACGGTGCCGTTCTGGCTTTGAACGCTTCGTTGCGCTCAGGGATAATTCGGCTTATGGCATCAAGAATTCGGTCGAAATCGACGGCTTGGTCTACGACTTCAATGGAATGCGCTAATAGATCGAGTAAATCACTCTCGTTATCGATAGAACTCACAACATCGGGTAGTTGGGTGTTTCTTAAAGTCGCATCAATACTATTAAAGTGAAGAACGCGGTTTTCAGTAAACTGCAGAGATAACTCGTCGTCAATACCTAACAAATTCCTATGATTAGCACTCAGCGTTTTGAGTTTATTCCTAGTATCTTCCAAAGTTTGATCGTCGTAGACATCATTGTCACTAGAGCCCACTTGCGAAATATCTAAAATTTCTCCCAACAATGGCTTGTTAGCGTCTGTCACAAATGACACTGCGTTTTCAAGTTCACGTTTTAAATCGTCAGAAATATCGCTTTTGTTCTGTTTGAGTAGTTCAATGGCTTTCGCCTGAACATCTGAGTGACTGTGCTTTAACGCATCGCTTATGGTGTTTAATGTAACCTCTTTTAACTCTGGTTTATCTTTGAGCGCTCGTTCTAAGCACTTCAAACCATCCATTGCAATGCCCTTGGCATCATGGGAGAAAACGGCGGACACGCTTTCTAAAAACAGGTCTGTATTAAGTGTTTTTTCCCGCTGCATTTTTCCTATATTTCTCAATGCGAACTTAACCACATGCCCAATCGGATGAAATAAAAGATTAATATATTCACCTTGTCTCGATGCTCGTTCATCTTTGGTCGGTGCTAATGCTTCATGAAATTTATGAAAACCAGAACAGGTTAACTGACTAAAGTCTTTAGAAAGAGCCGCTAAGCTTTCACTTAAAAGTCGATCTCTGCTGATAACACCATCATGACTCAACTTGACCAAGGCTTCATTAAACGTTTCATAATTATCGGGCCGATTGTCACCGTACCAATTGACCGTCGCGAAAGCATCGGTCTCAATATCAAAGAGTCGCCAAATATCCTCTTGTAAATCTGGCTCATCGACTAAGCGACGACTGATCGGAATATACTGTTCTTTATCTTCACCGTATCCGAATGATTTCAATGCCGTCACAAACTTTAAAACATAACCATCCACTTTAGGCTTCTTGCAAACACCGCTAGCCATCCACTCACGAATGATCTTAAAGTCTAGACTGGTAAACTCTTTACTAAGTTCAAAATCTAACCAATCGTCAATCCACTCAGGTTTTCGATCGACGATGACTTGATAAGCGAAATCTTTAAATCCCCAATCTAAATATTCAATCGTCCGTTTTACAACCGATAAAGGACACAAGCCCAAGATGGCTAATTGCACATGTTTAAAGGCCTGCGACTGCCAGTAGCTTTCAGCGTTATCTAAATGTTTTACTACTAACGAAGACGCTTCTTTATCGGCTTCGCCTTTCTTAATTTGCTTGTACAAATTAGCACAATGAGTGGACAATGCCTTCCTGTCTTTCTCACTCAAATCACTCAATAGACGAACCAACTCGATTGGTTTTTTAGCCTCAAAAATCAACTGCTCTAGTTGCTCTGGACTCACGTTCTTCTCCTAACCTTTAGCGGTATTTTCAGCATCAATTTGCGCAGCTAATATATGTTTACAAGGTCCACGTTTACCTTGGTACTTACTAAACCAAACACAAGTACAATGATCGCCCTCTTCCGATAAACGAACACGATGATTTACATCGCTTCCGCTAATCTCGTATTCTTTGATAGTCTTTGAAGCATTCTCTTGATTTTGACCATTCGCACGAATCGCCGTTACTTTTCCTTGTTCTATCAGATTCCGAGCACCCTTTAATCGCGGCTGAAGTTCATCGACTTTTTCTAGTTCAAAAGGGAGTTCTCGATGAAAATAATGACCCGTCGCAACATCAAAACCCGCTAGTCCTCGGCTGCCAAGAACCAACAAAGCTTGATCGACCTCGGCAATCGGCAGCTGAGTTAATTCGGCTATTGCGATAGGATTGACTTCTGATTGCCAGGTAAGTTGAGCTCGGACTTTCGAGAGAGCTGCTTCGTTGATAGATTGCCCTAAACCGCTCAACACTTGGCCTTCGCCAGAAAAGCTACGGTAAACCTCTGGGCTGATCATTAAGAAAAATGAACCAATGGGAAAGCAAACTTCCCAAGCACTGGTTTCGCCTTCTTGATCTGACCACACTCGAAGACTGGTGGCTTTATGCATTAATGCTTCGATCACACGCACTCGATGTGTACCACTGATTTTAACAGCACCCTTTTGAGGTCTTTGAGTTAAACGAATTCCTCGCCCTCGACTGACGGCATAACTTGGTTGCTTTGGAGCGGAAGTCTTGGGTAGGCTCCGAATAAATTGCAAGCCATCAGCTGCGCTGACTTCCATAACCAAGGTTAAGCGCGGTTGATAGGCTTGAACTTCACTGAACCCTTTGATCCAACGCAGTGGCAGCTTTACTTTTTTCTCAATGGTTGATTCATGACTTGTGGTTAACGCCACTTCTTGTTTGCCGACCGCAAACTCAACTTTTTCGGAATCTCTTAACCTCATTAATGCATTGCGCATGGGTGCATTAAAGTCGACATTCGTGGTGCCTTTACCATGACATTCACCTTCGAAAAAATCACTGGGTAAATCCACTCGCGCATAGACTCCGCAGCACCCACTGAATCCTTCAAGACGAAGAAGTTGCTCATTACTGGTTAGTACGGGATCAAGTAGCGCGGGTCTTGGTAAGTAGAAATGAGTCCTAACAACATCGCTTAAAGTAATTAGCATATCGCCGAATAGTTTGGGCGAACGCACTTGCCCATCAAAAAAATACGGCTGTAGGTGATTCGGACTGCTCGTAGCAAGGGCTAAATGTTGCTTATTATCAATGGCGCGAATGCCTGAAGAATAGGCGTACTCATAAGTATGGTCGAATGCTGCTGTCACTTAATGATTCCTTCATTAATAGGTCCGCTAGGTTATTTTTTAACGCGGCATAAACGAGTTGACAACAAAAAAGGATGGTCAATATTCGTTTATCAAGGAAGGATCAAAGGCGCAATGATTCGCCTTTGATCGCGCGTTAGATTGGCTAATGCCAACTATTGCCTTTCGATTTAGATGAATCCTAAGAGTCTTTTTCTTCCGAGCTTGTCTCTTCAGCCTCAGGCTCGCTACTCGCCTCTGGCTCTGGAGCTGACTCTGCTTTAGTACTCATATCTTTGCAGGAAAATCCCCAAGAAACCTGCTTCTCTACAAAGCTTGCGTACTTAGCTTCGCAAAACCCGGTTTCGCCAGATGCCTTCCATAAAACCTTGGTCTCTTCGCCTTTGGTGTAGTGCACTTCGCATGGCAGCTCCGTTTGATTCGGATACACTAGCTCTATCTTGCGCGTATTCTCTCCAAAGGAACAAACCGTGCTTTGGTTATCGATGGCATAGACCGAAGATGCTAGAAGTGCAGTTAGACTTAAAATAACTTTCATTATAATACCCTCCAAGTAGTCGAACATAACGACACTAAAACGCCTTTTATTGTGAACTTAGGTCGCTTTAGCTCAGAGGTTATCATACCTATCATAAAGGAAGATTGACAAGCGCTTAACGCTCTAACCGATTGATTTTTATCCATACGATCAGATTATGCTGTAACGCGTGAACTTAGTCTTTAAAGAGAGTTTTAGTGCAAAGAGAGCTATAGCAGTTTTTCATAGAAGTAGTGAGGCATTCCATGCTCTACTAATGTATTGGTCTGCTTAAAATTAAATTTTTGTAAAATTCGATTGGAAGCCGCATTGTCGACGGCTGCAATCGCCACAATCTTATTCAGCTCAAGCGTTGTTTTGCCGTAAACCAACAACGCGTCTACCGCTTCTGAAATTAGCCCTTTTCCCCAAAAAGGAGGTGCGATTCGATACCCTAAATCAGGAAAGCCAAACTCAGGTTCAAACTTAAACCCAGCAAACCCGATTGGGTTGATTTCACCTTTCAGTATCACGGCATATCGAGCATAGCCATATTGCCGATATTCATTTAACCAAACGTTTTCGATGATTTGCGCCGCCTCAGCGACCGAACTTAAGATGGGATCACCGGGTATGTATTTCAGCATTTCTGGATGTTGATTGAATTCAAAAACGCCTTGCGCATCTCCCTGATAAAAATGTCTTAAAACGAGGCGAGGAGTTTCTATAAGCACCGGTGGAATTAATTGCTTTTCCATAGATATGAGTTTTCCTTGTCAAGGCAGTGTCCAACCTATGGACTTATTATTTTTGGCAACGTATTTTTACAATGTGACAGCTTTATATGCTGGTTAATATTAAGTGCTGGTTAATATTAAGTGCTCATGAATATTAGCGAGTCTTTAATATTAAGCGCTCAATAGTATTAGGCGATCATTTATTCTAACCGAACACTTACATCGCTAAACCACTATGACAAAAAGTTAGAGGTTTAAAGAAACAACGAGTTTGACAAGCTTTCGTTAAAAGTGAGTGACGGTCAAGCAGTCTTAGCAAAGCAGTAAGACCGTCACTTACTCTATAGTACAAATTTATAAATAGTTTTATGTATATATTTATCGATATACTCGTTTATAAAAGACTTCGTTCATAAAAAGCTTCGTTTATAAAAGGCTTGATTCATAACCGAATTATTTAATGAGACTACTTTTTCAAAAATATACTAGTTCATATTTTCTTGCATCATCTCTAGTGTCGCATCACACATGGATACCAAGTCTTCTTTTGTCGTTGCTACTAGCTCCATCTCTAGGTCATCTAGCTGAGGCTTGTAAAGCGCTTCAACATCTTTCTCAGTCGCTTTCTCACCCATGGTTTTTCTTAAAGCTTCTTTTGCTGCATCGATGGTTGCTTTGTTATTCTTCAACCAATCTTGATAGGCCTTCTTATATCGAGGACTGACTTCTTTACTGCACTTCTCGATAACGGGCCAATACATCAAGCTTGACTCATAGAGCAGCTCACCAATTTCATCATTTTCATTTGACCATAAGCTGGTACTGAATAACGTTCCAATGGCAAGTGTTAGCAGTGATTTTGTCGTTTGGCGTTGCATGACTTTTCCTTTTGATCATCCAAATAATCTTATTCAACCTTTATTCACCCTTTCATACTTTTAAAGGTGATCTTAAACTAAAGGTGATATTAAACTAAAGGTCACCTTAAACTGCAGAACGGCTATCTCAGATACCTATATGCATCGCATAATAAGTCGTAGCGACCGAGTCATTTTTTAGTCGATATCTTCGCTTTACCGCTGCATTTTAAGAGTATCGAATATTCTATTGTTAGACCGGAAATTAGGTCACATTTTTCTTAATTGAATCAGTGAAATACTTTAATAACACCTTCCTATCCAAATAATATGAGACGGCTAACTTAGCCGCCTCATATTATTTGAAAAGCCCTTCACTAAGAACTGCATTTGATCGGCCAGAATATTTCTATTAGCCAATGCCAAATATTCCCATTTATTGGGTTTAAAAGGAATGGCTAATAATGGCATATTCGCTTCATCGGGTGTCCGGCATGCTTTAAAGTGATTACACGACTTACACGCAGCAACGCAATTAGTCCAAGTATCCGGTCCCCCTCTTGCTTGTGGCATCACATGGTCTCGCGTTAACTCGGCAGAGCGAAACTTTTGACCACAATACAAACATAAATTTTGATCACGTCGAAACAGCGCACTGTTGCAAAGCTTCGGTATTCGCTGATCAAATTGATTCACTTGACCTTCCGTTGCGATAACGGGTGCAAGTTTGATTATTGAGCGTTCTCCATTCAATCGGGAGTATCCTCCATGCAATATCGTTGACTCATCACCGAAACTCCACACAATTTGTTGTTTAGCATACAAACTCGCAGCAGTTTCATGATCGATCCACTCCATTGCTTGTCCGGCTTTATTTAATCGTAGAATTCGCGTTTGCATGTTCTTCTCCTTGAAAACGTCGGTTCCCAATTTGGTTCAATTATTATCGTTTTTGGAAGGTCGGGCGGGAATCAAACCCGCCTTCTATAGATTTGCAACCTACCGCATGGTCACTCTGCCACCGCCCTAGAACACCTTCCAAGTACACCTTACAAAAAATTAAGTTAAAATATTTTGGCGAATAAACTTTTGCATAATCTATGCAATAAGAAACGTCCTTGTTTTATCTCTTCCTAAACTTTCAAACGATCCAATAACCCTTCGAAACTATTGGTTAGCTTGAAAAACCTCTACTGCAATTTGATACGCGGGGATCAATAAAGCTTTCGCCCGCGTGTTCGATGTAAATATTGTATCGAACGAACGCCTTGCTCCATTCGCTTACGTGCAGGCCCATTGGATGAATGGATCCGAATGCTGGGTGGAATGAGACCATATTCAACCACTGCTTTTTCTAACCACACGATAACGTCGTAACCCGTTCCTTTTTGGTCATTTCCTAAGTCGTGATCGAGACTTAAATCGGTTACCGAACCAGTCATCAGCAAGCTAATGGCCTCTTGTGGCCAGCGAACGCCTTTCCAACCTGCTGGTGCAGGACGTACATCGTCTAGAAATAATTTCATGATAGTCCTCCTTTCGACCAATAACATGAACGAGTTTTGGTGGGTCGCCCGAGATTCGAACTCGAAACCTTCCGGTTAAAAGCCGGATGCTCTAGCCAGTTGAGCTAGCAACCCATTCTTGATTAATTAATTTTGGATCAATCACTTTAGGATTAATCCGTTTGTTAACATTGCGATCCTTTCTTCACAAAGCAATCAACGTAATTTCAAAGTAAATCCAAAGTAAAAAATACACATCATCAAAATAGACAAATTTAAAAATTTAATGGGCCGCCCGAGACTCGAACTCGGAACCCTCCGGTTATGAGCCGGATGCTCTTATCAATTGAGCTAGCAGCCCCTAAAAAAGTTGCTGAGTCGGACTTTCACCGTGACGGGTCTGTAGGGCAAAACCTCAGCAGTATCTTGCCATCGCAATCTTTTTATTGAACCTCAATGTTGGCGGGCGCAGAAGGACTTGAACCTTCAACCCACGGCTTAACAGGCCGTCGCTCTACCTTTGAGCTATGCACCCAAATCGATTTAATGCGTTACCAAAATTAGACTTGGTACCCTGGGAGAGACTCGAACTCTCAGAAAACGGAATCTAAATCCGCCGCGTATGCCAATTCCGCCACCAGGGCTTTAATAAAAAAGCAAGGTATTGCTCAACCTTGCTCTAATAAAGTAAAGAGAAGTGAGGGTCTCCATCCTTGGAGATAATTGATCACCACCCTTCTATTAAACTCTTCCGTTTAAAAACATCATTATTGTGTCAGCAGAAAATTGCTCTACCGCTCAATGCAGTCATTATTGGGCCAGCAGAAAATTGCTCTACCGCTCAATGCAGTCATTATTGGGCCAGCAGAAAATTGCTCTACCGCTCAATGCAGTCATTATTGGGCCAGCAGAAAATTGCTCTACCGCTCAATGCAGTCATTATTGGGCCAGCAGAAAATTGCTCTACCGCTCAATGCAGTCATTATTGGGGTGACCAACCGGATTTGAACCGGCATCATTCGAGATCACAACTCGAAGCTTTACCCAATTAAGCTATGGTCACTCCAATAATGACTGAGCCTCGCAAAGTTTTGGCATAAAAAAACCGCAAACCTTTCGGCTTGCGGTTCAAGAATACTCAAAACGATTCTCTCTTATCCGGAAGCCTACGCTTCCAAACAAGGAAGCGTTTTAATTTAGTTTGATGTTGCTCTCTATCGGAAATAGATTTTCCTTTACCAATGCACTTTTTTTATGTCCTACCAAATCACGTTTATCTCCCACCAAATAACCTATTCCACTTTCACAACTATCGGCATAAGCAATCAATTGCTCAGTCAAATGAATGAGAAAATGGCGATCATTAGCGGTGCCATTACCTGAAATCTTCTGGCGACTGATTTTTCCGCTATGGCTATTCGATGTCATCATCATGTCTCTCATTACCTTTCTTAAGTTTTCTTGCTTACGTTCATCTAATTCAGTTTATTCATACAGCATTTTTGAGGACGCTAACTTAAAAATGACTTCCCTCAATCAATGTCCGGCTATTTAATCGCGAAAAAAACGCTTCGTCAATGCATTTTATTAATTATTTTATTTATTTTTCAACAACTTACGCATATTGCAGACGTACAAAACCCTTCACCTAAAAACCTAGGTAAATTCACCTCATTTGTTTGAAACAGACCCATTCAATTTCAATCAACTACACCAATATTCGATATTTATTCGTCAATGACTTGTCCTTCTGTATTTTTTCAAGGCATAAAAAAACGCCGGTTGCTTTTCAGCTTCCGACGTTTTTATCAATTCAAAACTTGTTCGTTTTATAAAATCCGCTTTCGGAAGCTGCAAACTTCCAAAACTGGAAGTTAACTTACTTTGTATGCTCCGCTTGTTTAATCAACAGGCACCCGAGCACGAAATCGCTGGTAGAGCGATTGCCTACTAACGGTATGCTTAGAGGTTGATAACAGTTTAAGAGTAACAAAGCGGTTTCCTGTAAAATTTTTCCTTTAAAGATTGATGAGCATTCTAGCGGTCGACTTATGATCAATCAAGTGTGAATCCTAGATTAGATTCCGAGTAACCTATCGACAGCGCAGCCAAGCTTTGCTCCATAATTAACCGGGCTCGTTAAGAATTTCTAACAAATACCGTAAAGATCAGCCGAAATTATCAGGTTATTCTACCGTTCCGGTACAACTTTCTAAACTCTACCTAGATTCAGCGCAGAAGGCTCAGGAGCTCGTCGATGAAAAGATTGTTATCGTTACACGCCACAATTGGCCTAGTGCTATTGGTTAGCTTCATTTCACAGGTTCACTCTACAACGGCAATGTCGCAGCAGACACCTTTCACCGCGCTCAAAGAACAATTCGACGCTCTTGAACAGTACCCTTTGCAACTCGACTTTCAGCAAATGACGAAGCAATGGCAAAGTCTACGTACGCAAACACACTCATCAAGCTGGGATGAGTTTTTGGTACAACTCAACAATGTCACTCAAAACAACCATGCTCTCACAGCCTGTGACCAAGTACAGCTCGATCGCTTTCAGACGATTACCCAAATGCAGGTATTGGCACACAGCTTAGCCAACCACCCCATCACTTACCAAGGCTCTGTTGCTAACTTACCTGACTCACTGAAATGGTATCGATTGTTAACCTTATTATGGTTAGGAGAAGATATTGCTCCTCAAGCTTTGTATAACATTGGAGAGCAAACGTTCAATCGCTCCATCACTTTACTCCGTGATGTTTCAGTCGAGCCGGTGACCTATTCTTCTATTAAAGTTGGGCAAGAAGAGGCTCTACTACAGGGTTACCAACAAAGACACCAACGTGTTGAAAAACTCATCGAAAAACTCTTTGTAGAAACAAAAGACCTGCAATCCTTAAATATTGCAAAGTCGTCTTTAGGTCCTGACTTTCTTGCGCCTGCGTACTATGACTCAGAGCAAAACACCTTCTATTTTAACGCGACGTCAGAACACTATAATTTGGCACAAATGGATTTTCTATATTTGCATGAAGGCCTACCGGGACATCACTTACAAAGCCAATGGTCGCAAAAGTATGCGCTTTGTGGCAATAGAGATGCATCGACTATTTCGATGGCAATGGTCGAAGGTTGGGCCGCGTACATCGAGCGCTATGGAGCGGATTTAGGCCTATTTCAAGACAAAGCCAGTCTTTATTACGCCTTAAAATGGCAAGCATTAAGAGCCATGCGTGTTCAAGTTGACGTAGGTATGCACGCTCTCGGATGGAATGACGAACAAGTTCGTAGCCATTGGTTAAAAAACTTTCCTGAAGGAGCCGACATCATGGAACGAGAACTTGCGCGAATAAAACGCTGGCCGATGCAAGTCAATACCTACGTGTATGGGCAATATAAGATTGAGCAATTGCTCAAACAACAGCAACAAGACAGTCACTTCCAACTCACCGAATTTCATCGCAACCTACTGTCAATATCGCACCTACCGCTTAGTGCACTCGAGCGATACAGCGAATTTTTCACAGCCACAAAAGACATGCAAGCGCCAAGCAAATCGATCCAAAACCAAGAGAGTCAGTTGCACCGTTAACCTCAACTAAAATGGAATGTTTATGAAGAAGTCACTATTACCTTACTTAATTTTGTTATGCGCAGTCACACTGACAGCTTCCTTAGTCGCCGATAAGCTGCCGCCACGTGGCATGCTTGGCCTATTAGGTTCACAACAAGTTAATGACCAAGGCATGGAGATAACTCAAGTCGCTCCGAATTCGACCGCCTCTGCATTAGGTTTGAAGGTAGGCGATCGATTAACTAAGCTCAATGGCCAAAAAATTACCAGCTTTAGCGATTTGATTTCAGCAATGAATCCCTTGAGAGCAGGTTCTGAAATTAATGTCGTGATTACTCGTGGCGAAGAATCCCTTGCATTAGTGGGAAAACTACAAGCAAGACCCCAAGAAACCAGTGAAGATTTTAATGTAATCGCTGACGTTGTTGATGTTGGCAATAATCGGCTACGAAGCTATATCTATCAACCAAAGGGATTAAAAAATAACGAGAAACGTCCGGCCGTTTTTTATATCCAAGGCTACACTTGCAGTTCTGTCGACTGGGGCAGCCTTCCGCAACTCACTATTCGCCAGTTATTTGCCGACATAACTAAAGCTGGTTATGTTGTCTATCGTGTCGAAAAATTCGGTGTTGGGGACAGTCTTGGCGATAAGCAATGCTCCGAAATAGACTTTACGACCGAATTATCTGGATTCCATGCGGCACTGGCTGAGTTAAAAAAGCTACCTTATGTCGATGCGGAGCAAATTCACATCTTTGGACATTCTCTTGGCGGCTTGTATGCCCCATTAGTTGCGCAAAAAGCTCCGGTGAAAAGCATTATGGTTTACGGTACTGTGGTCAAACCATGGTATGACTACCTGTTAGATATTTATTCAGAGCAGGCTTTATTGTTTGGAACGGACAAGCAAGAAGCCGCAAACAATCGAAAACTTATTCAGCCACTCATAGACGCTTGGCTAAACAGTCAGCGTGATCTTAAAGATATTCAGCAAGATCCTAAGTTGAAAGACGCTCTTGCATCGAACCTGATTCCGATCAATGGCGATCAGATATTTCATCGTCACTATTCGTTTTTCCGCGATCAAAACCAATACGATTTTAAATCTGTTTGGGAAAGTCTAAACACGCCGACACTCGCCATACATGGTGAATACGATATACAAGCCATTAATGATCAGTGGACAAAAGATCTAGTCAATAGCGTAAATAAGAAGAACAAAAAATTGGCTAAAAGCGTCATCATACCAAAAACAGAACATGCACTAATGACCTATCCATCAAGAGCTGCATTAATGGATGCTATGGCAAATGGGCAGAATAATGTTGCGAATCCTGGAGAGCACTATACTGACGCAACTTTAAAAGTTGTGCTTAACTGGCTAAAAGACTTGAAGTAAATTTTCGATGGGGTGATTGCCTGAAGCCGACACTAAGTTTTAGACAATCACCTCATTAACCATGCTAATCATTAACCATACCAATGACTGTGTGACCACTCTTTCAAATGATCAAGCAACATGAGAAGACCAATGAATGCATTAGTTTGCCCTCACTGTGAACACCCGGTGAGCTTGAAAACAATCCTAACAACACGATTAATCACCAAAGTATTATGTTTAGAGTGCCATCAGTTCATTCACTTCGAAAAAGCTAAGTCGATTATTTTTAATATTTCAGCATTAATCTTCTTTTACGCGCTATCAATGACCTTAGCTTATCTTCAAGTACATTGGCTGTTGCTAACCTTCTCCGTTGTTTTCTTCGCTATCGCTTGGCGTTATCTCGGCTATCGACTGATAATAAGTCGAATGATAAAAATTATTGATACATCCAACTAACCGTCATTAAAGCAATAGCTCGACAACTAAGAATAAAATTACTCTCACCGATGGTCATTCAGTGGAATTTGTGAGCAATTTTCTTGAATAAAATTGATCAACCGATCATCTTGACGATGTTCGACTTCATCATGAATAACAATGTGCGCTCTCGCACCCGATGTTAATAAAACTTCAAGAAGATCACTGTCCTCAGTATGATTTTTTAGTTGCCATTCTTTTACTTGAGAAAGATCGAGAGAATATGGACTTGACCAAGGATCGTAAATCTTAAGTGTATTATCTTCGATAATCGCTGCTGGTCTCCTTGCCCACCAAAAATATATGGTTACGGCGAGCAATGAGTAACCCACTAACACGAGCAATACAATCAGCAAAGGATCGTTAGATAGCACCCAGATAGTCGCCATAATAAATGAAGGAATGGCTAAGAAATAGCCTTGTACTTGAGTAATTCTTGGCAGTGAAACGGTTTTGTCTTCGTAATACTTCATAAACACCTTATTAAATGTAATCATTGAGTGAAAAATTCTGCCGAATAAGTTTACTGAAAGCTAAACGTGCATAAATGTGCACTATTTAAAACTTCGTTGCAATTTAGTTTTCGCTTTCATTGCTGCCCCACCGTACTATACTAATCGGCGGTTAAAGTCAGAGGTCCCGCTCCTCCACTTTTTAAAAAATTTCTAATTATAACAATCAGTTACAAGAAGGTACCAAGAATGAAATATTGGGTTAATCTACTGATCACCATCATCGTTGTGGTGGCTACTTCGCCACTCTTGGCAAAAGCCAAGGTTGAGACTCCGACAACCATCAACTTCAGCAGTCAGCTACCTGCACAGCAAAATATACTTCTCGGCATAGCGAAAGGCGGTGAATTAGGCGCATTTGCGAGCGAGCTTAATCGTAAAACACAAGGCGGCCTGGAGTATTTAATTACGACCACCGAATTTACCGGCGAAGCCAAAACCACCCGAGTGGTAACGGCACCGAAAGGCAGCGGCTATCAGACGATATTACTCATTGGGCTCGGAGATGTCTCTGAAAATACTGACGTAGAATGGCAAGAGATTGGGGGCAATGCAGCACAAAAAGCCCTTGCAGAGTTCAAAACCATTCCGCCGTTTATCGTATCGTTAGCACCAGAGAAAGCCGCTCAACTTGCATACGGAGCAAAACTGGGAAGCTACTACTTTGACAAATATAAAACAAAATCCGACGACTTAAAAACCGTCAAGTCGATAGAGTTTATCGTCTCCGACGCCAATGCAACTCGCGCTTTGTATCAAAATGAAATCGATCCTGTTGCGAATGCAATTTGGTATACGCGAAATATTTCTAACGAACCAGCGAATATTATTTATCCAGAAAGTTTTGTTCAACGATGGAAGACTCATTTCAAAGGCATGAAAAACATTAACATTCGAGTCTTCGACGAGGATGACATGTTAGATAAAAACATGGGAGCCATTTACGGTGTTGGGCAAGGCAGTCAACGCCCTCCTCGAATGATGATTGTCGAATACCAAGGAGGCAAGAAAGGTGAAGCCCCTATTGTTTTAGTTGGAAAAGGTATTACGTTTGATACTGGCGGCATTAGTTTAAAGAATCCTCCTAACATGTGGAATATGAAATTTGATATGTCAGGTGCGGCGAGTGCCATTGGTACCGTCCATGCCTTAGCCGGTCGAAAGGCTAAAGTTAATGTCGTGGGCATTGCCGCACTTGCCGAGAATATGCCAGGAGCTAATGCACAACGCCCGGGTGATGTTGTGACGTCTATGTCAGGAAAAACGATTCAAATTCGTTCGACGGACGCAGAAGGTCGACTCGTTCTAGCCGATGGTATCTATTACGGTGACGTAACCTATAACCCTGCTCTACTTGTTGACTTGGCGACCTTAACGGGCTCTGCTTCAAGAGCGCTAGGTAAAGATTACGCAGCCTTGTTTACTCGACACCAAGAGCTTGCCAGCCAGTTTTTAACCATGGGTGTATCAACGGGCGAACAGGTTTGGCAATTGCCACTGAATGATAACCACTTTAAAGCCATCAAAAATGATGTTGCTGACATTATGAATTCGGGACCTACAGCGCCAGGCGCTAGCGCTGGAGCCGCTTTTGTTGGAAGTTTCGTAAGAGAACAAACGCCATGGGTGCATTTAGACATTGCCGGCGTAGCATGGAATGATAAAGCGACTCCGGTCAAAGCTTCTCCGGGATCGACTTCATTTGGCATCCGATTGTTAAATGGTTACATCAAAGCGCATTTCGAAAAAGCCCATTTAGAAAACAGCAACAAGTAAACGCATCCTCGCTCATCAGGCTTTTAAAGGTTTAAAGGCTTGATGAGCACTCTCTATCTCATGCAATCCCTATCTCATGCACTAATTATGTCGTAAACTTGCTAGGTTAAACACTCACAATGCTCAACATTTACTTTGATAATCGCAGTGACAAAATGAAAACCGTTGCAGCAATACCTCTATTTTAATTATTCTTGTTCACAGTTAAGAGTTTCAACGAATCGGCTGTCTAAACTGGTGTAACATTTCCAAAGAATCATACTGCCTTTAGCGGTTGGCGTCAGCGTTATATAGTCTGGTCGAGAAAAGTTTAAATACGCTTGTATCGAACCATCATTTAATAAATTCAACGTCTCTATATTGTGCTCTGTCAAGAGCGTTGCATCATCAAAGCCTTGAGCAAAAAGACGTTGATCTGGCCACTCCCCTTCCATCATATAATATTCCGCGACCATTACCTTTCCCTGCGTCATATAACTTAATGCTTGCGCAATTTTTGCACGCGTTAAATACATACTTTCCTGCTGACTTTCTGAGTGGCTCCCGGTAATTTTCGACCAAAGGCTTTCTTCTTTCTGACCTGAAGATAACCAAGCAACAAAGTTCGAATCACTTAATAAATTTTGTGTTGCTTGTTCAAATACTTTAAGAACCGTTTTATCAACATTCGTGTTTTTGCTCCACCTACTCGTCGACGCTTCGGTTTGCCCTTTAAATAACAAACTGCCTTTAGGGTCTTGCACCCACCAATTAACTTTCAAGTAAGCTTGTGCTTGAGTAAATTGATACCACCTATACTGCTCAGGATCGGTCTCGGCCGCGAGACCTTTACGGCGATCTCTACGGACTTTAGGATTACATGCGACAATCGTTGCTTCAGCAATTTCAAAAATAACCGTGCTGTCTAACAGCTCTCTATTTTTCTTAATCTGCGCAGCTTCTTGATAGGTTGCTTTTAACTTTTTCTGAATAAATTGCGATGCAGCCACGGCTGATAAACGTGTAGCGGAGGGAAACATCCGATGATGTGGGCTCGACGCTCCAAATCTCGATAAATTTAATGCCGTTGGCGAAACACAGTCTTGTCCGAAGCGATACTCACCCACCTGTTGGCGCGCAACTAAACTTTGTGAAAATAAAGGTTGATTAGCAACGAAAATGACCCGACGAGGATCCGGTAAGTTAATAGGTAGCGGCGTTGGAATACTCACTTGTGGTACGTTCGACGAGTTAAGCGTCTGCTCCTCGACTTGCCCAGCGGCGTGTGGCTTATCCGAGTAATGTACTTGCCCCTTTTCATCCACCCACTTATACAGTTTCGTCGCAGATAGAAGCAAACCGCAAGTAAATACACAAACCATTAAAAATATAAAACGCACGTGACACCCGAACTTAGTTGATGACTTATTTTCGATTCAAGTTTTGGGAAAATCGAAAGAAGTACCATCCTCTCAAGTTTAATTGCTCACTACAAGCGCTTAATTTATTCAATTAACGACTTTAATATTGATCGTTACCTCTCAAGATCATCCAGACTCTTGAGAGGCACGAAGGGAGAAACGGTAACAGCCAGATGTTAGTTGGCTTGAGGTCCTGTTTTTTGGTCCAATACAGGAGGGATGTCAATGGCTGGCTCAGGTGAGAAAACATACCACGCTATGTCATTGAGCACCCAATCATTTCCAGTGTGTCGATACGCACTGCGACTAGAACTTCCGCGATACTCATTACTGTCATTACCGCCATCGATGAATCCATCGCCTTCGTTCCAATGCGGTTTGGATGCATTCTCAAAATAGTTGGCTTCGAGTTTCGCTTGCGCGCCTTGCGACACACTGACCGCAAAATAAGGAATGTTTTTCCATAAATTGTTAAACAAATGCGCTCGCGTTGCTGGGCCAACTAATTTGGGGTTGCGCCCTGACGTATGGTTCCAAAAATTATGGTGAAACGTGACTTGCGAATTATAGGCCAAGTTGGTGTAGTGATGTTGATTACCACACACCGCAGCGTTGTAGCCATCAAATCGATTCCAGCTTAAGGTGACATTCTGGCTATCATGAATATCGACATGCCCATCACTGATTAGTCGAAAGCGTAGATGGTCTAAAACAATGTGAGTACTGTTGTTCAAGGTCACACCATCTCCAGCTTCGACCAACTCAGGATTAACGTCATCGATTTGAAAGTTACGTAGAATAATGTTTTGCGAACCACTTAAGTCAAAATTGACACCGCGAACACGCGAGTCTTTACCCAGTCCCACTATTGTTGTATTCGAACCAACTCGAACTTTCCTTTCATTACGAGATTTCGTAATCGTTGCATCGGTATGTGAACCTAAATCGGTACATCGCTGATTGCCAACGGGAATTCGAAAAATAGATTTACCAGGATCTTGATAACTTGGACAAGAAATTTCACAAACGGGTTGTGCTCGAGCCGAGGTTCGGCAGTCCAACGCGCGATTCGGTAACAGTAAAACTCGCGGCTGATCACTGTCAGCTAGGTTAGCCAATTGATCGCAAGACTCTATTTTCACAGACGCTGCTGAGCCACCACCTGTCGTTGTTGCTAATCCATCGCCACCTGGCATTGAGGCAAAACCTGACACGACCTGCTGCGCACCACAAGCCGAGTCAACGGGATTAAAATGCCAACGCTGAGAGACATTTCCCATGTCATTATTTTGGTAAATATTCGCGCCATTGTTACTCCCCGCGACGGTGATCACTTTACCACTGTGTCTAGCAACAATCGCAAATGAACCATCACCTTTGGGTTGCAGTGACCATTGTTGGTTAACCGTATTGCTTGGATGCCATTGAATAATATTGGCGCCGGAAGATTGTGAAAACTGAAAAACATCTAGGTTCATTCCACTTAATTGCGACTGGATAGTCCAATAGCCATTATCGAGTTGATGCAGATAAAAATGTTGGTTTTCACTTTGCTGATAGCGCCAGCTTAATATATTTGCTTCGGGTTCTTTTGAGTATGCGGCTACATCTAATACTGCCCCTGAGCTTTTGTTAGCAATGGAATAAAGCTGCCCATTAACGGGAGCATCAGTGCATTGTTCCGCCGTTATCGATATTGGAAAAGATAGTGAAAATAAAAAAATCAATGAGCTTCTTAACGAAGATGCGAGTGGCTTATCCATGTCTTGTCCTTGTATCTAAAATACTTATGCGTTTGATAATTCTGAGCGATTGACTCTTCACGCCCTTATCGAATTAACAGCAAACTCCGCTGCTTTGGCCGCAATCTGCCCTCATTCTTAGTAGAAGTCCACCGACATATCTGACCAGTTATTGAGAATGAGAAACAGTTCTCACCGAACATTTAAGAATTTTGAAGGGGGTCACACATAGGGAAAGGATAAAAATAAAAAAAGAAACGAAGGATATTTAACGCGAGAGGCCAAATACCCTTCTACTAACACTCAAAAAAACTCAACTAGCAAATCGAATACCCGCAGTATTGGCGTCACTCCAAACGACATGGCCAGACGTTTTGGCAAAATAGTCGCTACTCAACATCACCGGCGTATCAACCTCGAGCGTTTTGTCAGTCTTAATCATTGCTCCGCCCATGGCGCTGAAATTGATGAGATCGCACGAGGTTGTTTGACCATTCATTTCGATTCTTGCAGCTTTAACTTTCGCTTTTTGACGAACGCGCTCTCGTTGTTCAGCCAAACTGGTAACCGTTGCTATTTCATCGTTGACCAATGACCTATAATTTTCGGGGTGATAAGAATCGTCTTGTGAACGTTTAGCTTCAACACTCGAATGAATGCTCACGTTAATCGGTGGCATGGCACTGCTTCCTCGCAAGGAGCGAATGTGTTTATCAACGCCCAAATAGGATAACGCTCGATACCCCATACTGTATGAGTCGTGCACTGGCTGCATAATATCGGGCTTTAGAAAGTGCTCACTGCTCAACATATTGGCATCAAACTCAAGCCCCAGCGCCTCAGCTTTGACGATCATCCATTGCAAAGTGATATCAGAGAGTCCTCGCTCTCGATATCCTCCGCCTACGTCGGAATGAACACCGGCAAACCAAACTTGCTCAACGTTTTGATCAGGATTAATTTGTCCCGTCCATAAGTCAGGACGAAAGGGTCCTCGTTGTTCATCCATCGCTAACGCATGATATGCATGCTTAACATAAGGGCTCAGTGTAGTATCAAAAAAGCTAATAAATCGTTTAGTAAAGCGACCTAGCATCGGAGTAGGCGCGCCAAGTGCACCGACAGTATCCCAAACCCCAACCATGGTGACATCGGGTCGGTAATTGCCATGGTATTTTTCTGCAGAGCGTTTTTCCGGAGGTGTTCGATAATACTTATAGACATCGGTTAATTGCGCTAATTCATCTTTCTCAATCAAACCAACGGCGTTTAACATACCCGCAAGCGCTCTTGCCGTATAAGCACCGCGACTAAAACCAAAACAATAAATTTCATCACCAGGGTTAAAGTTGTGAACTAAGAAACGATAGCCATCGAGTATATTTTTTCGAACACCTTTGCCCAGACCGCCACCTAAATATTTATCAGCAAAGCCTTGCGTTCCAACACCCTGGTCATAAAAAACCACTTGATGAATGCCTTCACTGTCTATCGGTCGAATGGCTCTGACGAGCTTCACCACATTCGTCGGATTTCTATCCGGCTCATTCCAAGTACCATCACAGCAAATGATCAACCGTTTTCTCATAGCAACACTCCTTCGCCTTGAACACCACATCATATGCGACATTCAATTCATTAAACGATTCACCAGATATAGTTGATAAAGTGAACAGACTCAAATTCACGTCGCACTTTCGAGCTAATTATCTCAATTTATTTAGACGAGTATATTGGTAGTATCTATCGGTTCTAAAGCCGTATTTTTTTATTTTCGTTTGTACTGAAAATATCAGAGAGAGCCACGGTATCAATGCAACAGGTTATTGCAATTTTGGTTTTGATGTTAAGAACGTCGTTAACTCATGAATGTCACAGGGCTTATGAAAATAGTAGCCCTGAATCAGATCACACTTCTCAGCGCTCAAAAAGGCGACTTGCTCTTTGCTCTCAACACCTTCAGCAATAACCGTCATTCCTAATGAGTGTGACATTTGAATGATTGCTGAAATAATTTTCTGATTATCTGTATTGGTTAATACTTCGCTAACAAACGCCCTGTCGATTTTGACGGTATTCAGAGGAAATTGATGTAGATAGCTCAGAGAAGAGTAACCTGTACCAAAATCGTCTAATGACATAGTCATGCCGAGATCGCGAATGGCATTAAGTTGCTCCAGCGCTTTATTTCTATCATGCATCGCAACGCTTTCAGTTACTTCAATTTCTACTGCATCTAAAGGGAAATCGGCGCGTTCAAATATACCTAGTAGCCATTCAACCAAATCAACTTGTTGGAACTGCACCGGTGATAAGTTAATGGCCATTCGTCCCTGCAGTAGTTTTTGTTGCAACAATGGGAGAACTTCCACGCAAGCGGTTTCTATCACCTGCTCTGACAGTGCATTAATTAATCCTCGCTCTTCGGCAATGGGGATAAACTGTGCCGGACTGACCCACCCTAACTTTTCATTATGCCAGCGCGCAAGAACTTCTAATCCATTGATGGCTCCATTGAGCGCATCCACTTTTAGTTGGTAGAAAGGCAAAAACTTGGCGGCTTTAATGTCGCCACGCATTTCTTCAGCAATTTCAAATTGCCGCCTGGCCAGTACATTCATTCGATTGTTATAACAAAGAATGTTAATCGACTTATTTTTCTTCGCTTCGTACATCGCTGTGTCAGCATTTCGAAGCAATCGCTCAAATGTAGTGCCATGTTGTGGATATACGGCAATACCGATACTGCAAGAACCCCGCAGTTTGTACTCATCAATGTCAACCGGTTGTAAGGTAATTTCATACAAAGTTTGTGCGATACGAGCGGCAACCGTCTCTGAATCAACTTGCTGTTCATCTTGGTAGTCAGCGACGACTTGATGAGGAACCAAAATCAGAAATTCATCGCCGCCTAAACGAGCAATGGTAATTCGATGCTCAATACTCAGCCTCAAGCGCCGCGATAATTTTTGTAGAAATTGATCACCAATATTATGCCCAAGAGAATCATTAATGCCTTTAAAATTGTCTAAGTCGACAAACATCACGGCAAAAGGCGCTAACTGATTTAAAGACGACTGTTCAATTTCCGCTTCAACCTGTCGTTCAAAATTACTCCGATTAGGTAATAATGTCAGCTCATCATAATAAGCCAGTTCTTTTAATTTTTGTTCGTGACTTTTTCTTTGAGTAATGTCAGAAATGAGAGCAACGTATTGAAATTGACGCGAATATTTCAACTCAGAAGGCTTTTCACTGTGACGCTGAATACTGTCAACAACCATTTCAACCGGGAAGATTTCACCTACCTTACGCTCAGCCCAAAGCTCACCCTGCCATTTTTTTCCATCAGCCACTTGAGAGAGTATGTCATCGATGGTTTCTGCTCTTTGCTCATGCACCAAAGGCAACTGCCAACTCCGACCAATAATATCCATGGCATCTAAGCCCGTCATTACAGTAAATCCTTGGTTGACTAAGGCGACTTTACGATAGCGATCAAACAAAACGACACCCTGAGAAGTATTTTCAAAAAGTTTAGAGGTAACAGACAGCTGCTCGTTGCGCTCTTTGATCGCTCGGACTTCTCGAAGCCGTTGCAATAAGAATAAATAACCGATAATAAAAACACTAAGTACGTACAAACAATACGCCCACCAAGTTTCCCAAGGCGCAGGATTGACTTCGATTGGGAGACGTAAAATGTGATCTTGCCAGCGACCAAAGTGGTCGGTTCTTTTCAACTCAAAAGTATAGTTACCAGGATCAAGGTTGGTATAGGTTGCGAATCGTCGAGATGCATCGGTATACAGCCATTGAGTATCAAACCCAACCAAACGATAAGCGTACTTCACCGCTTTGGGATTAATATAATCTAAACTACTAAAGCCGAGTGTGAAATGGCTTAGCGAATAATGAAAATTTAACTGACCGGAATACTGCACTAAACTATCTTGCAACGGCGTTAAAGTTTTATCAAGTGAAATTGGAGCAACGTTGCTGCCCAGTAGAAGCTGATTAATGATTAAAGAATTTTCTGAGTTTGCCACCTTAAACGCTGCAGGCTCAAAGTAATTTGCACCGGTAAATCCGCCGAACGCGATTACACCGTCTTTTGTTTTTAGATTCACACCAATGCTGAATCCCGGTATTACTCCATCACTGACATCAAAGTTTAAAAACGATTGATCTTTTAGGTTATAAAGACTTAGTCCTTGTGTCGTCGTCACCCACACTTGCGAGTTGCTTTCTTCAATAGCACCAATCGCATTCGTCGCGAGGCCTTGCTTCTCGGATAACATCGTCCAAGTGGGGACTTCATCGATAAGACGCCTTTGGTGCCAGTTGAGTCGGTAGACACCACTGCCTTGTGTTCCTATCCATAGCTGATTATTTTGAATGGGTTTAACACTGGTTATGGTGACTTCCTGCAATTGTTCATTTATTTCTGTTAAGGGATAAAGAATGCCCTCGTTACTCAGATATTGCAGGCCTTGATCCATGGTCGCTACCCACCAACCTTTCATCATAGTGTCGTAGACCAGACCGTTTTTAGTAACCGCCGGCTTTTCATCAATGCTCATGGTTCTTGCTAGCGCAGCATCTCCCTGCTCTGCCATCAAGACTGGCATCGACTTTTGTTGTTGTGTGTCTAATAATACCAGTCCGTTGTTTCGAGTGCCGACGACATATAAGTTTTCCGATAACTCAGCCATAGCAACGACTCGTGTCTCTTGAATCAAGGGTTGCATCGGAATCGCTCGGTAATTAGTCTTGTTCTCATCGCGTCGCTTTTGTAGCGTCGTGTCTGATTGAACCGCTTTCGAAGCAATCGACTTAGAATGAGCACCTTCTAATCGAAACAAACCTAGCTGCTCACAGTTGAACCATACATTGTCATTCGAATCGACAAATACAAACCGAATGGTTCGCGCGGTCGAGTCTGGTAATAATTCACTCGTCTCATATCGGCGAATAAAATTGAACTGGGAGTCGTATTGCATTAACGAGATCGAGTTGGTTAACCAGATGTCTCCACTTTTAGGTGCTTGCGTGATAAAGGTTACATTAGGATCGGATAAGCTATTGGGTTGATGAAAACCACTGAGAAGCTTTTTAAATTGACGACCTTGCGTATTAGAAAAATTGAGCCCTTCTTGCCAAGTTCCGACCCACAAAATATCATTATTAAAATACACATAGCTTGCACTATTATCATTAAGCGTTAGGCTTTCTGATTCATCTGAACGATGTAAAAATGAAGCAAGAGAGGTAGGCGATAGTTCAATCAGACCGCCCCCCATTAAAGCCATCCAAAGATGATTTTGATCATCGATTTCAATATTCATAATTCGCGGCGACTGATCGGTCGTTGGCAACGACATTTTTTCTATTTGATTGGTCTGCAAATCTAAACGATCAAGTCCACCACCGTAACTCGAGATCCAAATAAATTTATCCGTAACATATAAGTCGGTGACATTATTGTCTGAAAGCCCTTGAGGTTTGGCGTACGGCAAATTAATTGAAGTGTCGGGATCAAACAAACTAAACCCAGCCCCTGGAAATCTTAAGAAAGGCGCGTGGCTATAACCAAGCCAAAGTTTTCCATTCGATGCTTCTCGTATAACTTTAATGGTATTGGAATTAAGTGGCGTCGTTTGTGCCGAGAAATTACCATAGCGAAGAAACTGATTGGTGGCTGGCAAATATCGATTTAAGCCACCATTCGCAGTGCCAACCCAAATTCGCTCTTGGCTATCGATAAAGACATCTAAAACTTGATTACTCGAAAGGCTCGAGGAATCTTCCGGGTTGTTTTGAAAACGAGTAAAGATTTCTGTTTTAGGATCAAAACGATTCAACCCGCCTTTTGCGGTTCCTATCCACAAGTAACCTTCGCGATCTTCCGTAATGGACCAAATAAAATTATCCGATATCGAATGTGGATTTTCAGGATCGTGTTTGAAGGTTGTTACGTCGTAGCCATCAAAGCGGTTTAAACCATCTTGAGTCGCCAGCCAAAGGTAGCCATCGCTTGACTGATGAATATCAATGATTGAAGACTGGCTTAACCCTTGTTCTTGAGTCAACGACTTAAAAAACAAAGGTTCCCCCACTGAGTACCCAAGCCTTGACCAAACCACTATCAAGACCAATAACCCAGTGTAAATCAAACGATTAGCACATACTGTTAGAACACGCATCAAAAGATAGGCTACAACTTATTTTATTTTGCTTTTCAGCTTTTTATAAAGTCTAGACTATATTTCAATATAAGATATAGAAATCAATCTGTTGTGAGAGTTGCTTAATCTTTCAGCAACACGCTTATGCACTCAAATGAAGCAGCTTCGCGGCAAAGAATTTCATGGCAAAAAGCTTCATGGTACAAAGAGGCTCTTCTAAGAGGGTAAAAAATCAGAGGTAAAAAAATGGCCACGAAACCTTACGCTCCGTGGCCACTGGTTACTTCTGAACCAACACTATTTCTCTTTCGACGAATTTTTCATCATTTGCCCAAAATTTGACGCGCCTAACACAGCGGCCGCACCCTCAAGAGATGATCCTGATCCTGAGACTTGTACCATCGGCACTTTAATGATTTCAGGATTATCTTTTGCAACTTGTAAAATCTCTTTCAACATTTGCAACTGAAGAACACGATCTTGACCCAATACTTTGGATTGCGCCTGTTGTCCTTGTGCAATTTCCATTAAGCGAAGCTTCTCACCCTCACCCTCGAGCTTTAACTGTTCTTTTCGGAACTCAGCCGCTTGCTTGGCAATTTCTGCCGCCACTAAGACCGACTGCTGATTTGCAGAAGCGCGCTCTCGCTCGACCTTTATTCGTTCATTCTGAGTCTTTTGCTCTTCTAAATAGGTCTTCTTTAACTGATTCGCTAATTGTTCACGTAATCGAGCAACCATCAATTCTGGCGGTATGGAAGGTTCACCCAGTCGAACTTCTTGAATGGTCACTCCTGCTTTCGAACCTTCTTTGACAATTGAGTCTTCAACCAACTTGGCAAGCTCATCACGTTTTTCAATAAAGTCGAGCGCTTTTCGATCTGGATGACCACCAATGGTACGCATAATGTCACGAATGGCTGGCGTTATAATTTTATCTTCAACGGCCTTAAGATCACCAACGGTTGCGACAACTGTCGGTGCAAACTTAGGTTCAACGGAGACCAGAATGCGAGCATCCACGGGCACCACCCAACCTTCAACACGCACATTGATGGCTTTGTCCGCTGCCGTTTCAGGAACAGGAATTTCCTTTTCGGTAAACTTTTGCAAAATACTGCCATCGTCATTCAGCGCAAGTTTTACTGAACGTTCGGTATACCCACCTTTGTAGGCCCAGGTTTGAATCCGCGTTGGAATAATGGTTGGAACATACGCTTTTTGGTTCAAGTAATATTTCCCTGGAGGAAGAGGCTCGTCCCACACACCAATACAGTTTTTAGGTACGATCGGCGTCGCAACTTTCGCATTTGGCGATCCGGCGGCGGTTTTAATAACGTCAGGACAATCTTGCCCTCGAGTCGCTACATTCGAACGTATTACTGCCACATGACCGGCTGGTACATCTAAGGCTTTATGAATTTTTACATCGAATAAATAACGGTTAATTCGGTACTTTCCTGGAGGTAACACGGTTAGCTGCGGGCCTTTCTGTCCTTTCCCCTCCGTCAGAAAATAGGTCGCATCCATCATATTTTCGAATTGCTCTTCTTGCCACTCGTCAGCAATGAACTGTCCTGGACGTAACGGAGCTCCATCACTTGCTATAAGTTCAGCATAAGAGCCATCTGGAACGACTACGACATCTTTCATATCAGCATCGTACAAAACGTTGACTAAAAACATGAAATGAAAGCCGGGTCCTAATATTTCAGCTTGAGGTCCCTTCTCTCCATCTGTCGCAATAATTTTTCCAACGCCTAAGTCACCACCTAGGTATATTTTCTTTAGATGACCTATTTCATCAGAATCAACAATGAGAAATGAGCGAGAGAAAAATCCGACAATACCAAACAGTAGCAAGGCCCCCCCCACCAACTTTCCTGTTATATTTCCGCTGCCGCCATTAACCCCCTTTAACCCAGGCACAGCTTTATTAAAAAATACTGTCCCCACCCCGATTACCAGAAAAATGATCGATAAGATCGCAATAACCATAATAAACTCCTTTCCAATAGATGCTCACTTAGTCAATCAGTGTAAGTAAATATTACAAGCAGCGATGAATTAAAAAGGAATCTTGATTAATAAAAGCGCGGAATACGCTTTTGTTAAGCGCTTTCAAAGGGAAATGCAGTCTCACTTTTAATCAAAATGAGACTGCTGCACTCGGTCCGATTAAGCCTTTCCGAGGTCAATGATCAATATGTGACTCGATCAATAGGTCGCTTCGTTCCAGGGACTATCAATTGCACCGGGTAAACTGTCGTCCCAATAAGTGAAGCGATAGGTCACTCGATCGCCGGCGTTGAGTCCGAGCAATGAATATTCATTCCGCCCATTGGTTGCTGTCATCGATAGATTTTGCTGGGCACCCTCATTAATTCGGTAATGCACGGTCGCCCAACTGCTTTGGTTAACGTAGAACACTAATTGGTTGCCTTGGCGTAAGGCGCCATAAACATCGGCGACCAACGGACACCCCTGATTATCCACCGCCGAGTTGGGCGGCGTATTGGGACATTGGTCAAGGTGATCGGGTACGCCATCTTGATCAGCATCCCCATGCATCACTCGATCAACTTTTAGCCAATTAACATTAAACTCACCACCTTCAACTTTCACCCGAATACGGTGTTGCCCGTCATTAACGGTAAACCGGCCCAGCGATTGGGTTTCATAAACTTGCCAGCCACCGGTAAAATTCACTGAGTTTGAGCCTATCCATTGCTCATTGACCAGGATTGAATATACGGCATTACCCGCTTGAGACGCGACTCTTGACGAGAGAGAGTACTCACCTGCGTTGAGATAGACATTGTACTCTAACCATTCGCCCGCGGCTGTCCATCCAACATTGAAGCCGCCATCGGTATCTTGCGTTGCCTCAATATCGACATTATCATTTCGATAGGCTCCCCCGGTGTTGCCGGCCGTGGTGTCAAAAAATGCACTGTAATCTTCGGCTTGAATGGTCAGGAGATCGGTTTGAGGTAACGGACAACCTTGCGCATCAACCTGAGTATCTGGTGGTGTATTTGGGCAGAGATCATCACTATCTAACACGCCATCACCGTCGCTGTCTTGCGGAGCAGAGTCACCACCGCCCTCCCATACGATGTCGTCAAGAGCAAACTCAAAGGTTCGATTTGGTAAGCCTTGATCACTGTTTGCAAAATAAAACATCCCTTGCATCGATTGCAGTGCGATAAACTCGCCACGCAATTCCTCAATCGGAATGCTCACTCGGCTCCACTCACCATTACGCACTAATCCATACCTAGATTCATTGGCCGGAAAATCGATCCAACTAACATTCGTATAAGTATCCGCAATACCTACTTTAAACCCAATATCCGCCGGTATCTTGACTCGAAAACTGAGGTACCCTTGATCAAATTGGCTCATGTCACGCGGCTGTCGACTTTGCACACCGCCGCCAAACCATTGTCCAGGAGCGGTGTATCGCCATGCGATAACCTCGTCGCCTTCAGCGGGAGGTAAATTGCCACCTTCAACCGAACTTTGATTCCAGTTGTAAATATCGGAAGAGACGCCCGCTTGCAGCTTATTGCTGGTTGGCGTGATATCGGTAAAAACCCCAAAGGTTCCGCTTTCCGGTGGAGTTGGATTCCCCGTTAACACTTCTCCTAAACCATCGATTTGATAAACTCGAATGTAATCTACGTACATCTTTGCGGGCATTGGCACCGTGACTTGGCTGTTATTAGCCGCGTCAGTAAAGTTCCCACCAACGGCCATGTTAAGCAGCAGATAAAACGGTTGTTGAAACTCCGTCATCTGATCATTGAAGTCGATTGGATTGTCGTAAAGATCATATTCAACGCCATTATCAGCAACGGTAAAACGCAATTGTTGATCGCTCCAATAGGTTCGGTAAGTCACAAAGCGATCCGCCATTGAGCTGGCAGAGATATGGTGGTTATCAGCCCCCCAAGCGGTACTCGCCGCACACGTCGGATTTTCTGGAACACAGGCTTCATCGGCATAAAAAATCGCATTCGCACCAACGAATGTATTAATATCGGCGCCTTGACGATAAGAGGCTTTGTGCCCCATTTCCATCATGTCAATTTCACCTTTTGCAGGCCAACTTGCAGTACTGGTTCCTAACATCCAAGCTGCTGGCCACAGCCCTGTATTTAAATTCGGAATGCGCATGCGAACTTCAATCATGCCATAGTGAATTGCAAACAAGCCTTGAGAATCGACTTTGCCTGAAGTGAATGCCCGCCCCTCTACATTTTCTCGCTTGGCGGTTATCACCAATGCCCTATTTCCGCTGTCTCCAGGAATGGATTCAATCGAGAGATTATTCTCGCCGTACCATTGCAGCTCCTGATTTCCCCAGCCACATAGATCTGGGCCAAACTGACAACCATCGCCAGTAACAACGTTCCAATGAGAGGGATTAAATGAATCGAAGTTCTCTTCAAAAATAAGCGGACCAATGGTTGGGTTACGAACATCGGCCGACGACAAATTTGCCGCCAATAATCCCCCAACGGTTACGAGGCCCACACTGAGTGTGCGCAAACTGCGCATGACTGTGCTCATGGTGTTTTTCCTTGTTATGTCACCAGAACGGCTCAAATCTGGGTGGTTTAAAGATATGGATCAGAGAAAGGCTATCGACAAAGCCTTTCTTATTAAAACGCTTATTATGAAAGCGCTTTCATAGTGGCAAGATACCATCCGCTGGTCAAGCGCGTAACTGGTTAAGAGATTGATTTTGCGAAAGGTTTAGCGCTAGCCATCAATTTATTTGGCAACGAGATTAGGGAGTGTGAATTGTTCACAAAGTTAACCGGTAAAGTCCCTATTGAGTTATTGTTTCGATGTCTATTTAGCATTAAGGCTTGCACAGAAGAAGAGGTTTAAATTTAAAACAGCATGTTTACAAAGACAGCGGATTTCATATTTTACCTGAATCAACTCTAAACTAATTGCACTTGATTCTACAAATACATCAACAAAAGAGAGTTAAGTTCTTGAGTGTCTCATAATTCATTATACTTTCTGTTCGCATGCAAAGAATGAATGCCATCGAAGATGATTCTGCCAAAATCATACTAGCCTTCACTGCGCTCAAAAGTTCTAAATAAGTTAACACTTTTCATGGCTAAAGGAATCAGACCTAATAATCCCGCCATCACACTGATCGCTGTTTCAATGGCATCGGTTGCGGTATAGACAAGCGCTGCAGCCAATGTAATAACTAGTGCGAACAGAGGGATTCGCACATATTTCCACATACCTTCTTTCGCATTGGCGACCCACTCATCAAAGGTCGCTTGATTCTCAGCGGTTCTAACAAAACGAGTAAAGCTTTGATTACAAATAAACCACTGTGCACCCTGGTAAATATAACCTCGTCTCTGCATATGTTCTAAAGGCTCTAAGTTGAGCGGATTAGGTTGCACATCGTGAGACAATTGATACAGCAAGAACTTTTCATCTCGAGTACAAAGTCCCCATCTAAAGCGATATGCGGCGCCTGCATTGGCACTAAAAAATTCAATAATTTGCTCTGCCGTCCAACCACCGACTCTAATAAATTGAGCCAACTTATCGGGTACCTCGTCTGTTCTCAGTGCCGAATGTAGATCGCGAATCAACTCTTCAGGACTGAAATTTTCACTCGATGTTACTTTAGCCACGCAACTGTAATGTATAAATTGCTCGGCTACTTCATTTAATTCAGGCCAACCTTTGGCTTCATTAAGAAGTACTAGAGTAGGATCAAACCGGTCGTCTAATTCAGTTTTAGTGGTCGCTGTCCAACTGTATATTTTACAAAATGACTGCAACAATTGAGACCAACGAGTGATTTCATTACGAGACGCAATAAGCTTACTTTCATCCGTCGAAATGTGTTTCTGAAGCGTTTCAAAATCCGTTATATACTCTTCTTGCCTAGTCAAGCGATAAAGCGGCGCCACTTCACAAATAAGAATGAGGTTTAGCTTAGAATTAGAATGCAACCGCTCTAAAAAACTTAACGCCAACAACCTTCGCTCACCATCAGAGCACAAACTCTCGAAACCATCGAGTATTAAAGTGACAGGTTCACTTTGTGGTTTGGATAGCTCAGTTTCGATCATTGCGAAGTCTTTAGACGAGGGCTCAAATAGTTGATGAATATTGATAACTCTATCGAGTAAAAAGTGGTTATCTTCGCACGCAAACACAGCATTAATTAGTTCACTGGTGGGTCTTATGACTTGAACCCTAGAGGTGTAAGTAATTGCTTCTACTTTACGTTCAACCTCGCGCTTCCAACTATCTTGCTCAGTCAATCTAAAGTGAGGCTCTAAGTGAACGCCTAACATTCGTTTCAACTTCCAACTCTTAACAAAATACAACATCACAAATGCTAACACTAGTTGAGTGAGAATAAGTAATATCGTCAAACTTGACCAATGAAAGCTCAATGAGTTTTGATACAAGGATTTGATCGCATAAGGTAAATGGCTTTCTAAATCTTGCTCCTGATTTTTTTGCGACAAGGCCCAGAAAATATCCGATATAGGTAATGGTGTATCCCAATTAAATACCCATAGTGCACCGTCTTCAGAAACATCAGTCGACACTTTGTAGTCTCTTTGAGTCAAATGACATGAAGTCGCTATCGATTGTCCAAAATAACAGGAGAAACGTGGAGTCGATAAACTTGGCATAAAGGACCGGTTATAACGATCAACCGACTTTGATGAAATAGCGAAGCTTTTCTCGATATCATTTAACATTAATCGCTCATAAATACGTTGGTGTATATTATGACTGACAATGGTTGCAAACCAAGCGACAAGTATAGCAATCGCTAACCAGTAAACTTGTTTAACCAGTATTTGTTGAGTCTTCGTTTCACGAAAACGAGCGGGAATGGTCGAACTGGCAATTCGACTAAAAATAGCGTTTATTGCTTTAACCGGGCGCCACTCTGCGCAGGTTCGGCCTATTGCAACACAGGTTAATTTAATCAACCCAAATAATCCAAGTGCACCAAAGAATAGTACCAGCGAGAGTATCGTTACAGATAAATTTAGCTGACGCGCCTCCTGTTTATCGTGAAAGACGACTAAGCTCCAAGGAACCCCCTCCAGTAAACCACCAACCCAGAACTCCGTCGATTTTCCGCGATAACTGACTGACAAGTGCACAGGTTCACCAGCGGTGACGCTGGTAGATGACAGTAACGCATGGAGCTTTGGATTGTTATCGGTCTCAACGTATAAGTTCTCGACCAGACTTCGACTGTCATTGCTATGGAAGAGAACTCTTCCGGTTGCATTTTCAAAAACCAAATAACCTGAATTTCTGGGCATTACGGCAGAAAAGAAGGTCTTTAACGTTGCACCATAACTTCTTACATTACAATGACCTAGCTGTTCCTTGCCAATTGGATGAGCTATTTGCGTGGTCATTCGGCTGTCTCGTTTATTAAAAACGCGTTGCAAAAAAATACCTTCACACTGAGCGTTATCGCGTTGCCATACTTGCCCATTATTGGCTCTCTTATAATATTCACGCTGACTTAAATCGATGGCCTTTCCATTTCGAAATAGTGAACGTGCAGACCAAAGCGCAATACCATCCATTACGCCACTTTGTGCAGACAGTTTGAATGTATTTTCTATTAAGAAGTCTTCTCTGGTCTGAGGCCCTGAAGTAATGCTATCAGTCATTAAAGAACTGTTAGCAGCGGAGGAATTTACGTCATTGGTAAGCAGTAAGTCACAAATGCCATTCAAGCAGTATTCTTTCTTTGAATTGTTTTGCTTCTTTGTAGTGCTTTGCTCCTGCGTATTCAGTGCAGTGATCGATAAATTATCAAGTGTTTTTAGCTCCTGATTAAACGCTTCGACGATTTGTTGAAACATTGCTTCATGCTGAGCTCTTACTTCACTCTTAAACGTCGTGTATATATAGAAGACAACCAGAGATAGGGAAACAATGCCCATCACACTAAAAATACCTAGGTTTATCAAGACGCGATCCGTTTTAGAGAAGCCTTGCCGACTCGAAACAAGAGGGATTTTCAACATGAAACAAAAGGCTATCAAAAGAAGGAATCCAAGAATAAACACGGATATTGCACTATTGGAAACGATTAACTTTTCTGAGGTTAGATTTTCCTTTGCTCTTAACCCGACTAAAAAATGTTGTTTGTTTTCATCGAGTAAAAAGCTTTTGTAAGGCGACACAAAGACTCTGTACTGTTCACCACCCAGCGTAATATCTTGAAAATAAGAATAACCGGCATTCGCCTCAGCCGATGCTTTCGCTTTGGCATCTTTACTCGCAGAGGAGTTATTGGAAAAGCCATCACCCGACAGCCAACTTTTAACATTGTCGAACTCTAACCCAAACTGTGATGAATTGATGGTTGCATTATCTTTCCTAGCGATAACTTTGCCATGTTCATTGACCAATAATAAAAGCGGGAAACGTGCACTTTCAGCAGGGAACAAGTTACTTAAAGGAATGAGCATTGATTTTTTACTCTCTAGCGTCTTATCGCCTAGAGACTTAGAAGAAGTGATTTGATAGAGAATCTGCCACTCGTGCAAGGTTAATTCAAATTGTTCATGCGCTTCACTTGGAGAGATCCAAGTCAGTCTTTGCTTTAGTTTTTCATTACGGTTACTCGAAAGCTTACTTTCTGACTTCTTTAACTCTCTAACCAATTTAGCACTCTCAAAAATATTTCTCTGTGAAGGTGAGTGATAGGGGTTCTCTCGCTTTAACCATCGCTCCATATATTTTTCGAGTCGTGAGCGCTGTAATTGGCAATTACTCGTTGACGAATTGTTCACACATAAAAAGTATGATTTAACATAAGTCATTTTAACCAGACTAATATCTTCTAGCGAATAGTTAAGAAGCTTCGTTAACTTTTCAATAAACTGTCTTTGCAATCGGGTATATCGTCCACCTTGTTCTAGAGCGACATCCGACAAGCTCTTTTGGTAATAGTTAATTTGATAAATTAACTTCAGTATTGTTTCTCTCTGTTGACTAAAACTCGCGGCAATTTCTGGTGCTATCGAGAGTATTTTATTGAGATAGCGTGACTCGCTCATCCATATCTCAAGTAGTTTTTCGGCATCATTAAAGGTAATGGGGTTGTTGCTATGAAATCTAGGTAATTCTGAAAAGGCATCGCATGCTTCTGGCCACTGTTTTAAAAGCGCGTCGCAAGTCACCGACTCCCACCTAAACTCTGATGACTCGGTATTTTTTCGAGCGTCTTTCGATACCGTTCGAACTTTCGATTTTTGAGCTACAGATCGACGATTTAATTGATCTTCGGCTTTATAGAGCAATTTCTGTAAGCTACTTTTTTGCGAAGCAATCCAAGTCAACCGATCCTTAATAGCCGTACTGCTCTGATTAACTTCATCAGAAAAAATACCTAAATACTTTTCATAATGTTGCTGATATACGATAGGAATGATCTCAACCGATTGCTCAGAGATATCAATTTTTGGGTATTCATTGAAATCAACCAGTGTATTACCTGAGTCAATCCATGAACAAAATGACGCATGGTCATAACATAAATCATTAATTTCAGAGTAGGCTTCATCTTCCAATGCTGTAATTGCGAGGGTTATGTCTTCTAATAGATTAACGTAGGTCTCAGTGGCCGCTTCGAGTTTTTCTTCTAATTCTAAATTTTCTGCTTGCTCTGGTAAGGTTTCTTTCTCTTGTTCTTTGGCGATAAGGCTATCGGCAACGATGTCAATCTCTAATAAGTCTTCTTCGAGCTCTCTACCTAAACCGCTGATCTGAAAGACACCCGCTTGCTCTATTTGTTCAAGTGCATTGTCTAGGGCAACACTGGTATCACGTAACTCTCGAAAGTGTAATCGATTTTGATACTCTTCATTGGTTTTAATTTGAAAATAATAATATAAACCAGCGACGCCACCGATCACGGTTATGCTAATTAACAGGATGATAAGCCCAGTATAACGTCGACTTTTTGTGTCCATACAATAAATAGTTCCTTTTATTCAATTAGCAACGGAGAATAACTCGCTCGGTTATTTTACGACGGGTCAAAAGGTCTATCGAGGATCACTGCAACAACTTATTCTATTCACACCTTGATAAATGAAAGACACAGCTCCGCCTGCTATATCCTATTCCTTAGAGGACTTTAGCCATTTTTACCAACTAATTTGAATTTTTTTTCGATATCTTCACGAATCGAGATGTGCATTGGCTTTGAGTACTCAGTGCACCGTCATTCGAAAAGCGCGATGTGCTTGAGGTGATTGATGTGCTTGATGTGCTTAATGTGAAAGTAGCAAATTCGATGTTGAAGAATGCAAGGAAAGGTTTCGCCACCTCTCCTTGCTTACAAGATATTAGAAATGCCTTTGAGATCAGAACGTCATAACAAAGCCGACAGAAGACATGGTTAAGTCATCAACCCCATCAAGATCAAATACTTCATATTCAGCTCTAATCGCAAATGAACCAAGTTGAAACTTGGCGCCAACACCATAGGTCGGATTGGAGTCGGAGTCATTAACATTAATACCATTAACGACCGATTCAATATCCGTATTGGAATAGCCCATTTTTCCAAATAGCCCTATCGGTCCTAAATCAAAACCGGCTAAGCCGTATATTTCGTACGACGTGAGATCCGATTCAATATTCAAATTGCTATTTTCATAGGTTCCAAAGTCGCGAAAATCTAACTCGACCGCGAGATCCATTGCTGGTATTGCGCCAAAATTGTAACCAGCAAACACTTTAAAGCCAGAAGAATCTTCATCAACGTTAAACACGGGATCACCTGTATCTACCGAACCTTGGCCAATGCTCGCACCGAGATATAAACCACTTTCAGAGCCGGCTAATACATTAGAGCTGTATCCTAGGCCCAATAAAAGCATCATTACTAAAAGGTTAGTTCGCATAACTATCTCCTATTTTTTATCGTAACGAATGAACAGTGAGGCACCGACAGCTCAATGGCGATCTCACCACCATAGTGGCTGGTTAGTGAAGAAAATGCAAGAAGGTAACTTCGCGAGCATTGCGAATTCAAATAATGAGTTCAGCTAACCGCCCCGTCTCAGAAAGATCGAAAAATCACAGGCTGGTTAGTTGTTTTGAAAGCTTTTTCCAGTCCGCTTGAATCGCTTGATACTCTTGAGTTAGTTCTACGCTGGCAACTAAAGGTTGTGACTTGTTCGGCGAAGACAGTCCATTCAAAGAAGATTCCGTCGGAGAGCTTTTAGTCGACGAGGAGTTAGTGGGAGAATGATCGACCAGAGTATTGGTTACACCGTTACTATCACCCTGATTCTCAACACCATTGTTAATCAACACAACCAAGACCAACATTAACATCATTGCCACTGCTAAGCTTGGCCAAACAAACGATATTCTGGTTAACCTATTAGAAGACTTACGCCTCACAGGTTTAGTGCTTGCTAATTTACTCTTCTCTGACTCTTTGGCATAACCACGAATAGTTTGCATCAAACGAGCATGACGGTCCTCACTAACGTGATCGGAAATATTATCGGCTTCTGCACGCAAGTACTCCGTAATGTTGAGCTGACTCGCTTTGCGTTTTACCGCTGGAGTATTCTCGTTACTCATGTGTTCTCACCAATTGCTCTCTCCAAACAAAAATGCCTAGCGTTCACACAACCCAATCTAAATGATTAGCTTGCTGAGATTCTAAAAATTTTCGTAATTTACTTTTAGAACGTATCAAATTAATTTTAACCCATGGAATACTGCATTCTAAGATGACCGCTATTTCTCTTGCAATATAACCTTCTACATAATGCAACCACAACAAATGCACTTGTTTTTGAGGCAAAATTTGATCGGCAATGCGCCATACATTTGCCGATTCCAGTTGTTGGTCGATCGACATATCACTTCCTTCAACTTCATCAAGACAGCGTTCGACATCTGTTTCTTCGGCATTGATTGAATGCTTATTCTCTTTCCTATATTGATGATTCAGTGCATTCACCGCGATATTGAATAGCCAAGTACTGAACGCATACCGATTGTCATAATTTTTAATATAACGGAATGCATTAATAAAGGTTTCTTGAAAGGCATCATCGACCAGTTCAATGCGTGAACTGCGCGCCCTTAAAAATCTCATTAATCTCTGTTCATAAGCAAACACCAGACGTTCGAACGCCTGGTGGTCACCTTTTATGCTTTGCTCAATCCAATAAGCTTCATCAGACATGCAAAGAGTCTCTTACTCAGTCATCGCTTTTGGAGCATCATCGGTTAAACGTTTTAGCGACGCTATCGGTCCCGCTAAGGTTACTAAAAGATCGCCACCGCTTTGGTCAAAACGAATATTGTTTAATACATCTAAGACCACCGGATCACGAGTTCCTAAACGCTTTAGAGCAATAATCCCTTGAGCAATCGAACGAATATTATTCGCCACTTCTTCAGTATCCGCTTTTAAGCCCAATTGCAGCTTGGAGTATTCCCCTTCTTCTTGATAAGAAACCGATACCTGTGACAACTGTTGCGCTGAAATGGATTCAAATTGGTAGTTAGCTTGATTCAAATCGTCAATGTTGACCCCACCATGCACTAACGCCTTTTTAACATCGACAACCACTTCAAAAATGCTGCTTCCATCCATCTTCGGTAAGGTCGCTGCCTGCTGCATCTGCAACAGTGTTAAATCATCGCTAAATACCAGATGTTGCTCTCCTAACATGGTACTGTAGATAAACTTTGGCCCTTCAGAGCTCGATTTATCATCAATTTGTATATCTGAGTCACCGTCGACCAGTCCTTTTGCCTTCGCCATGCTGGCAAATCGCTCGATGGCCTTTTTGGCTTCAACTTTGTAGATACCCGCCGGTGCCGCCTCGACTTGAGCAAATCCTAGTGCTTCCCAGCGTTGTTTGATCTCATTGGCATGTGATTTAAAAGCACCCTGTAAAATCAGCACCTTATGTTCTTCGACATACCCAAAAGCATAGGCTCTTTGCACACTCTTAGCCGAAGCCTCTCCCAGCAATAAATCAATTAATTGCTCAGCTTTCTTTTGATCGTCAGCTTTATGCTGCATGATTTCGCTGCTTCTCAAGCCAGCAACATCAAAATTCAGATACCAATCAGGTGTGTTCGACTTCTGTTCCGCCGACACGCTAATCATTGACCACGATAATACCGCAGCAGTTGCCCATTTCGAGGCTTGTTTCAATACGCTTACATTGCGACTCATGTTACTTCTCCTTTAATCAAGTCTTCATAAGCTTATAGTGAGAGTCTAAGCTAAATGGATACAAAAACTTTTAAAAAATAAAGTTTTTATAGTTTAAGGCGGTGTTTTACCCATTACCCACCCTTGAACCTTTCATAATGAATGATTTGCTCAGCTGATTTTCGAGCGGCCCAGTTTTTGCGCTCTAACTCAGGTTTACTATAAAACTCTTTGACATAGCCAATACACAAATAGCCGATCAGTTGAAAGTCAATCGGCACCGCCAATGCTTGTTTAACCACATCTGGATCGAGAATACTCACCCACCCCATGCCAAGATTCATGCTTCTGGCCATTAACCACATATTTTGAATCGCGCAAACGACCGAGTACTCTCCCATTTTATCCATACTGGTCTGACCGAGCACAGGAAACTTTGAGGGTTGATAAAAGACCGCGAGGTTCACGGGTGCTTCGAGAATTCCTTCTAATTTTAATTGTTGGTACTTCGCCTGTTTGTCTCCCGTGAATTTCGATGCCGCTTTGTTGTTTTCAATAGAGAAACTTGCATGGATTTTTTTGCGCGTATCTAGGTCGCGTACGACGACGAAGCTCCATGGTTGCGAAAAACCAACCGATGGCGCCAGTGTGGCGCAATACAAAAGCTGCTCTATTTCTTCTTCAGATACCGGTTCAGAGGTAAATAGATGGCCGCGCACATCGCGCCTCAAACGCATAATCTCTTCGAGTAATTCAGAATGGCTTTGGTTAAAGAACATAAAAATCCTTGGGAAAAAATAGATGTGGAAATTTCAATAAGAAAACCGGTTAACGAGTCTACTTCATATGCCCCTCGACAATCTCGAGTGGAGAATAAATTTAATTAATTATTAATGACCTTTTTAATTCTTTCATTAGCTAATTTGATATGAATAATTAATAATATTAGACTCTATCTATCATATACTTAATATTACATTTTAACACTGGATGAGATAAACATGGCAACGGTGGTGCATCATGATCATAACACTCTTATTTATCTTTTCGCATGCCACCAGTTCGGACGACTTTACTATTCCGTTGATACTCTATTAAAAGCGCCAGAAATTTCAAAACTTCATGCCACCATAGAGTGGCAAGAACCCCACTGGGTGTTGCGTGATCTGAGTAGCAATGGAACCTGGTTAAATCAGCAGAAACTTCCACCAGCTCAAGAGGTCGTTCTTAAACCCAATGATACCATTCACTTTGGTCGAGTTGATGGTGAATCGATTACTGTCATTGATTTAAATCCACCTAAAGATTTTCTTCAGGCAGAAAATACGAACTCGGCCAATCACAATCTCGACTCACAAATGGGTCTCTCAGAAGCGAGCCTCCCTACAGCGGGCCTCCCTGAAGCTGGCCTCAAGAAATTACAAGACAGTTCAATAATTCCTCTCGATGACTATATGCTATTGCCGAATGAGGCAAACCCCGAAGTTGTTATTTTTCATGACCGAAACCTGCACCAGTGGTTCGTCGAATACAGTCAAGACAATCATGCTCCACCAATTCGAATGGGTGATGAAGAGCGAATTAAAATTAATCAAGTGCAATGGGTATTTCGTCAAAATCGCGTGATTGAAAATACTCAAGAGATCAATAAAAATGCACCTTGTATATCGGATCTTTCCTTTCAGTTTAATGTCAGTCTTGATGAAGAAAAAGTCGAACTTCAGTTTAATTTCTTAAATAACCAGTATGATTTAAAAATTCGAACTCACCATTACTTAGCATTATTACTGGCTCGTTATCGTCATAGTGATGCGAATAAAGGCCTAGATGATAGCAGCTGTGGTTGGGTTTATACCGAACAACTAGCGTCTGAAATTGGTGTCGACGTTTCCCATTTAAATATACAAATTCACCGAGCTCGCAAACAATTTGCGGATCTTGCCAGTTACGTTATCGATAGCGATCACTTTATTGAACGCCGACCAGGTGAAATTCGATTTGGCGGAAGCCATTTCAAGATTTACAAAGGGAATCACCTTGAGATCAATCACTAACTCTTAAGTGACCATGCGCTGATTGAATAGCGAATTACAAGGACTTTCATGTTAATAGAAGCAGACTGGGACGAGCAAAACGATTTCCGTATCGAGCGTATTATCGGTGAAGGCGGTATGGGAAAAGTTTATTTAGCAACGGAGCTTGCTCTTGATCGCTTGGTAGCGATTAAAGTCGCAAAACATTCTGGTCGTGTTGCCAAACCCAATGTATTGCTCAAAGAAGCGCGAGCATTGGCAAAACTCAATCATCCGAATATCGTTCAAATTCTCTCCATCAGAGAGTACCATCAAGAGATTTGGATGATCATGGAATACGTCAACGGTCGCACCTTGGCTCATTCACAATTAGTAAAGAATGCCTCTCAACTGCAACAACTAAAATGGCTGTATGAGATCGCAAAGGGTCTAACCGCAGCGCATAATAAAGGCTATTTACATTGCGATCTCAAGTTAAGCAATATTTTAGTCGACGAAAGAAACACGGCCAAGATTGCTGACTTTGGCGTTGCTAAACTGTCAAATGTGCATGAAGATTCGAGTAGCCACTTTATAAGCCTATCAAACATTACTCCCGAGGCAATAACTGGAGAAGGCTTATCAGAGCACACTGACTTGTATTGTTTTGCTCTTTTAGCCTTCGAGCTATTGGCGGGCTACCCGTTGATTTCGATTTCACCGAAAGAAATACAAGCTTCCTCTAAAGAACAACTTCTCGCGAAGTTGAACACTGTCCCAGACATTATCAACAGCCTACCTAACATACCCATTGAAATATCATCAATGCTTAAACAATTATTAAGTGTTGAAAAGGAAGCGAGATACTTTACCGCCGATCAAGTTAGAGCCCGTTGCAAAAGCGTATTGATTAACACAACCAGTTCCGATTTAATGGATACCTTTCCGAACCCATTTGCGAACAATGAACTCGAGGTAACTTATTCACAAAATCATCAGCCAATAGATGGATTCTCAGATGGATCGCACTCAGATGATTCAAAGAATTTAGAACAAAATAAATACGAGTCACAACGTCAATTTCGAAAAATTGAAAAGCGTAGGAAAAGTCAGTGGTTAAAACGTCTTTTAGGGAAGCAACGACTTTCAATACTCAGTCGCTATCTATTGATTGTCATCGTACCGGCAACATTAATTATCACTTATTGTCATTCGACATTTCATTTTAATAACGTTCGTATCGCAGTCATACCGCCGACAATCAAAAACGATGACTCAGTATCAAGAACACAAGTTCAACTAATGGAAGCCGCCATCGACTCTGCTGCTCGCGAATTTATTTCGCAAAATCGTCAGTTTCGGCTCATTGCTTTCGATGAAATATCAACTGGTGGCCTAGACTTAGTGAGTATTGCAAAATCAACTGCTGTCGATGAGCTACTGACCACCTCAATTCATTGTGAAAACTCTATATGTGAAGCTGAAATTCGAAGAATCGATCCGAACTTAACCATTAAGTCGTTTGAGCGTTGGCCTGTACACTATAAGAGCCATCGAGATTTGCTGAGTACAGTGCAACTACAAATGAAGCGAATTTTCGCTACCTCCAGTGACCTAAATAATCGACTCAATACATTAAGCGATAGCGAATTAATTAGCTTTTTAAATATTTATTATCAAGTAAGATTCGGCTCTAAATCATCAGTGCAACTTGAAAAAGAGCTATTTGAATTCATTCAACAGCATAATAATATTGATATCCTCTACTCTCTTTATCGAGAAGTCGCATTAAATTTATACCATGAAACTCGCCAAGAAAAAGAGCTTGCTCGATTAGAAAAACTACTCATTAATGCGCCTAACCGTTATAAAGACACCCTCAATTATCAAGTTAATCTATTTTGGCTAGCACTCAATCAGGCCGACAATCATAAAGCAAGATCGTCTATAAGTAAGATACAAACATTGTCAAGCGATCCAGCCATTGCTTATGAGTTAAATGCTCAGTACTTTTATCATAATAGTCAATTTGAAAACGCCTCTGAGTATTTTAAAAAGGCCATTCAACTACGACCGAGTACCGATTTACAATTTAACTTAAGCTTAACCTTATGGTGGCAAGGCAATACTGACGAGGCGATACGTACTTTAGAGCAAATTATAAACACACTACCCAACGATTACCGAGCCAATAGATTGCTTGCATCGTTTCATCTGTTTACTGGCCAATTTGAGTCTGCTATCGAAGGTTTTAAAAAGGCACTTGCTCAGCACTTTCAAGGAACCGATCAAAATAATCTAGCCATTGCGTATCTTCTTTTGGGCGAATACGAACACGCTTATGGAAAACTCAAAAGCTTAGTTGAACATCAACCATCGAACCCGACATGGCGTCTCAATTGGGCGGATACCTTGTGGGTTCAGAACAAGCGCACACAAGCCGCAGAAGAGTACAAAACCGTTATTGAGCTCAACAAAGATAAATTAGAAACGGTCAGTGCGCTATTACAAAATGCACAAGCCTATGTTCGCCTAGAACAAAATCGTCCCGCACTAGAAGCTTTACAAGTGGCAAAACAAAAGGCACCTGAAAATCTCGACGTTTATTTTACTGCCGCCGCCGTGCATACAAGTTTAAAGGATACACAGTCGGCATTGTATTTCGTCGAATTAGCCATTGAGCAAGGAATGGGAGTTCGGTGGTTTGATCTTCCTCGATTTGATCCTTTGTGCTCAGAGCCAGAGTTCCAAGAACTAATGAGTCTGAACAATAACGCGATGCGGTGTAACTAACCGCCAATGGGTCGACCCAAATCGACGCTAGGATCTTGTGACAAATAGGCTTTGGTATACCCATTCATATTGGTACAGGTTGCCACAAAATTGAATCCTAGCTTTAAATAATGCGTTTTCCCTGGCTCAGAACCCGTATTGCCCACTTTATCGATGATAATTAACAATTGCTTTTTATCATTCAATAGCTCGGTGGTGATTTCAAAGTCGGTTAACTCTGGTTCTTTGGGAATGACTATGCCATTGGCAGCAAATGCCCACTCACCTTCACTTGTCTTATTCTCAATGTCGCAAAGTAAGAATATTCTTTGTAACCCTTCGAGGTATTCTTGCCCTGGACGAGCAGGCGTAAATTGAATTTTTAACTGCTCAACGGCAACGCGTTCACCTTCATTATTAACAATTAACGAAAGCCAATCTTCTTGAGTGTTTGGAATGATATGAAAACGACTGATTGCTGTAATTGAAGGCACATCATTGTAAGTGCCCTCAATTAAATCACAGGGAACTTTTAGTGTAATTTTATTATTTTCGACAACACGATTGCTTTGTGAAATTGAATCGTTGTGCGAGGTGGAATTAGAATAATCAGAACTCATAACGCTTCCTTGAGTATTTATTTAAACTCTGAGTATATGAAAACCCTATTCAACTGTCATGCGATGCTGAAGATTGCTCCCCAAAATATCATGATATTCACCATTTATTCTCAACGAGAGATAGCAGCAAAGCAACTCATCAAAGAGAGCCCTTAAAAATCTATCAATACCCCGTTCTATTCCATTGTTCAGTTAATCAACTGACTGTCGATTCATTCTGTTACTGTTCGAAGGTTCTAACGTCATAAGTTAAAGGCTCTTTATCGGGCGTTAACTTAACCGTTCTTCAGCATTAAACGGTACACACCCAAAAAGAGCCTTGTTTGTCGGCAATAGCCGGTAGTTATCTATGTATCATTAATGGCGAACTAATAGTTCGAATCTGGATCAGCCGCATTTTTGGTAAATGGACCTGCGCCTTTCTTTTCAATCATTGCCTGTCCTTCAGCACCCGACGTTTGATGATGATTAGCCGTCGTAAATGTCGTCCAGTTTCCAGTACCTTCTCTATACTGCCACGGAATGGGCCAATTAAAGTCACCGACACCGTATGGCTGACCTCTCGAGCCAGTAAATACCGTATCAATCCCATTCACCCTATTATTGGTGATGGTGCAAGCCGTTCCGATGGCATGAACTTCACCATTTAAGTAGTTCAACCATCCAGTTCCGACACCGACACATGTACCTTCTCTGAAAGTGACATTGGCATAAGAGACATCATCTGGCGTCAATAATATTTCGCCTTTGAAGCCAACCGAAAATGTATTATGAATATGACGCAATCCAGTTCCTTGGCTCTGAACCATAGTGGCATCAACGGGTGCCACTGTTGGCACATCAACATCGAGTATATCTTCACCCGAGTGCTCGCCACAGAAATAGGACAAGACCAAACTTGCTTGCTCTTCTTTTGCGCCTGCAACATAACAGGCCTCGCCATAGCCATTTGAAAACAAGTAACCTGACCCACTCTCGACTCTCCAATAGAGTTGTGCTAATTGCTGTTCCGACAATTTGCTTTTTGACGAAAGCGAAAGTGAAACTAACTCGCCAATACCAAAGTTCTTTTTACTGCGACCACTAAAATCATCTTCAGGACAAAGCTTTACCGTTAAGTTATCCAGAGACTTAAACTCAACATCATCAGCGTCACCTTCTGAATTGATATGTAAAGACAAATGATTAAGGTAGACCGATGACTTAGCCTTTAATCGTTTACAACTACGATTCAAGAAATGCTGCTGTGCATATTTTTCCGCATAATCCTGTTTAGCCTTGGCCGTTACTTCATCATCGAAAAAATTCGTCATTTCAGGAAGGACATTAAGGTCAACACTTTGATCCAACATATTTTGTTGCTCATCAACACCTTGTAATAAATAACGTAACGAACTGATGGATTCACTGTAGTCTTCATTACCTGCTCTTGGCATATCTAAAAAGATGGGAGAAGGCATTTGCAGCAGTAGAAACGCTTTCGTTTGTGGGTCGATTTCTACATCACTGTTCAAAACCCCTTGTATCAGCGATTCAATCAGCTGCATTTCGCCTTTTATATCTTTAAATTTATGGCGACTTAAAATCTTAATCATATGCCCAATGGTCGGCACCGTATAATTCTTACCTAACTGCAAATCATTGAGTAACACCTGACTGGCCTGTTCAAATATTGATAGCTTTCCGCGCTCAGACAGCTCGTCATAACGCTCACAGATCGATTCGATTGAGTGAGGCAAAAAATTAATGGCGAGGTCACTCGACGAGATTTTTGCTTTAAATAGATCGGGGTGCCAATGACTGATACCTAATATCACAAAATCATCAGCAAACAGCGTCATTGATTCTTCAGTCTTTACACCGTCAACAACCGCGCTAATGGTCCATAAGCCAGCTTTGGGATCAACGGTGTGTAAAAGATGGTCGCCTGCTTCAACCGTTAATTTTTCAGCAGGACCTAATGCTGGCTTTACCGTAAACTCTACGTCGGCGGCAACATTTTTAGGTATGAGATTGATTAATCTAAGGTGGTCTTTGTTACTCATGGCAATATCCTCAAGTTTGCGTTTAATAAAAAATCCTCTTGAAGTTGTTTGGTCACTTACCTTGTTGTTTTCTAGGTCTTTGAAAACGATGACCAAACAATATCATTGAGTATTGAGCTTACTTGAAGGAATCCGAAATCAACATTACGTCACATTACACCGAATTGAAAATTTAACGCTCACAGATCAAGATGAATGATTTAGTTCTATATTGCATTTTAATATATTAGGCAGCCAAACGAGTCTTAAGCGACTTAGTTTTCATCGTTTAAAAGATAACGTTACTGCGAGGATCGATCTGACGAACTTTGATCAGATAGTTGACGGCTATGTTGATAGGACGAGTTTCTTTACCATAACGAGGCGAACCATAACCTTGTTTTTCGGTGATCGCAGTAGTATCTTTTACCTCTATCATCACCGCATCGGCACCTGACTCTGCTGGAACAGGTCCATCCGATTGACCGCCAGAGTATTGATGTTCATGTCCTTGAAACTGATCCTTTTGAGACGTACCGACGCCAGATGACTGACCTCCAACCGATGCTTCTCGAGACTCAGTATCACGCTTTGCGCCATTGTCAACGGCACGTAAGAAGTAACCTCGATAATCAGGTAATCGAAAAGCATTTCCTTGTTCACCATAGATTCCGCCGATCACTTTATACAAGTCATTGAATTGCATTTTATCGACCAGTTGTCCATTACAGTAGGCCCACCCTCTGGCCAATAAAGAGGTGACCATTTCTGAATTTTGTTTTGGTGTTACTCCCTCTAAAGGAGTTGTGTCATCAATGTTACCGGCGAAAGCAACGATAGTACCAACGGGAACGTCACTAAACATAATTAACTCCTTTCTTATTTAAGTTCACTGACGGCTAAAGCGCTTTCGTTCGAGTCTAAATAAACGTGCGTCGTTGGAACACGTTTAGACCACTTAATTGACGCAGAACTGGTTTCTTGATTACCTTCTTGAATGAGTTCAGCCAATCTATACCCTTGTTGTGTTACCACAGAGTTAGCCAAAAGATGCCCCCAGCGCTGTTGAAAACTTAATGTAAATAATATTTCAGACAAAAACTGGCGTTTAACGGGAAGCAAAACTCGCGCAGATTGCGCAGAAAGAAATGCTTTGAATAATGCATCGGTGTCATAAGGTAATGTATCTTGAGAAGTCACCCAGGGTTCATCAGGCTGCTCACCCGCTGGCCAAGCATAAAACTGATACGCCATATCTTGCCACGCAAAAGCGCGATCAATAAATCGTAAAGCTTCTGGAGATTTATCGTTTAAAGTGTCAGTTAAAATCGTACTAATGGCTGTTTTCAAACTCTGTTGCTCTATCTCTCTTGAGCGTCCCATTGTCGCCTTACTTAAACGGGCTTGCAGCTGTCGATTATAATCATTAACCTGCCTTTGATACGCTTGAAGAAGCATACGAAAGACCTGCTGTTGCCAAGCTGTTAATCGTTGGGGGTAACTACTCGAGGTAGAAGTATCAGGCAGCAAAGTCATACTGACTTCAACCGAAAAATTTGCTGCATTACAAACCATACCAAAAGCAACATCGCTTTTATATTGTTTAGCCACTGAAACCTGATAGATCGCAGGCTGAGGATTCGGAAAATTAACATTAACCGGCGTTGGCGAATCAGAGCTCTGGGCGGCACTGTCTTTGTCTAATGCAGTGAACGCCATCGAACGGCTCTCGATGTTCGAAGTCGCTTCATTGTCATTGTCGGTGGAACTGCTCAACGACGATGGGTTTGGATTATTCTTACTAGGACTATTCTTGCTAGCATTATTATCGCTAGAATCATCTCTGGTAGAATGGTCATTGCTAGAATGGTCATTGCTAGAATGGTGATTACTAGAATCGTCATGGCTAGAATTGTCATGGCTTAATTCTGCACTTTTTAAAGATAAACTGTCTGCTGAAGACTCAACACCGCTTTTCCCACCTTCATTAATAGGGCTTTCTAGACCAAAATAACCGGTGAGCTTCTGCGATGCGTCACTCACCATTAGATTAATTTTTCCTCCCGTTGCACTTTGATAACCATCAGGTATTGGAATACTCCCCGTAATGATTGGGCCACCCTCATTGCTGAAGCTTTCTTTAATGCTAATACTTTGTTCTGGTGGTCTAGGTAATGGTTCTGCGTTGAAATAGGCTTGATACTCTAAGTAGTTCTGCGGAGTAATCTTGTTATAATTACCTGCGTCCGAAAATAATTGCTGATCGCTCGGCTCAAAAATCGGAACGCCACTCTCATCGGTTATTGATGTCAAAAAGGTTTCTTCAGGCGCATTAACCATAAACTCCACAATTAATGCACTTTGTTTACGTTGCATTTCAAAAACATGCAACATGTCGATCCATCGATAAACCGCATTAATGGCTTTTTCGTCAGAATCATTTACCAAGTCGACACGTAGTGAATGGGTTGTTTCATTAAAATGCTTGGTTTGACGATGAGTCATTACTTTACGCTTAATGCTATCACTTGCGTAATCCGTTATCTTTTGCGCAAACGTTTGCGCTAAATTTTGAGTCGATGTATTGTCGGTCCAAGTTGTGTCACTAGAGCCGCTGATAACCAAACCTAGATTTTCATAGTTCGGCGTCAATTTGTTCGCATTTAACTTCTCTTCTTGATCAGAGATAACGCGCCTAACCTCCTCAGAGAGCTCGTTGTGGTGTTCATTACTGGTGGACGTATTGTGCTGAAGATCATCGTTACTAATATCCACTTCCGTTGTCCAGCTTCGTTCGGTAGAACATTCTCTTTGACGACGTCTCTCTCCCGCCATCAAACTGTTCACTTTTGAAATATCCCCTAAGCAATAACTTTTTTCTGTTAAATAAACCTCACAAACTTCGCCTATACCCGCAAATCGATACCATCCTTGACTAGACTTTGTTACTGAACCGTCGTTTTCAGGTACTAAAATATCTGGCACCAACAATTGCGCATACAACCATTGCTGCAACCCAGATATATCATTAGCTATATAGTTATCTTTGTTCTCGTTACTCGAAGAATCAGTTTCTCCATCTTCAGACGGTGTTACTTGGCTGGTAGGAACTTCCTGTAACAGCTTCGCTAAATAGCAGTACACCTGAATAGAGGCGATGATATCTTTCAATGTGGCCGTCGAAGTAATATCTGAAGTTGGTAATAAAAGAAAAACCAGAAGAGATTCCCAGCATTGAGTTAAAAGCTGTACATTCTTTTTTCCAGTCACCAACTCTTTTAAGGTGTATTGTTCTCCAAGCCAACTTTCTAACTGCTTCTCGATGTCTTCAATTGATTGGTTGTTATCAAGCTCTCTCAATAAGGGAAGCAATATTGGAAAATCAGCAAATGGCTTGGCCAGCGAATAAAAGCTACTGATAAACTGACTACTTGACTGAAAGGCTTTTAAACTTTCTTCTACTTTTGAAAACTGTAAAGGAAAGGTTTGCCCCTTGGTAAGCGTCTGGTAAAGCTCAGAAGAATCCCAATGTTCAAAATAAATGACGTCTTCATTATCTGAATTAATCATGACGTCCGTCGGTTGAGAATTTAAACACATAAACGGGAATACGGCTTCCCAATTTTCTAACTCAACTCGTATATGGTCTAGCTCAGAGGCATTCGATTTAATCGGAGGTATCGGTTGAATTCCTTGGCGCGTCCACCAAGCAATCGACTTTTTAAACACCGTGTCTCGATCAACGGGATAAGACAACCAAAACTCAACACAATCATCAGACGATGTAGATTTCACAGAATTGGGAGATTCGTCTGCGGTCGATAACCAGACACTGACAATGGATGTTTTCTCATTAGCGTTAAGTACTACGCTGGTTTCTTCACTGCCAAGCTCAATCGATACTGACTTTTGTTGCTCTGCATCTAAGTTCTTGAATATCACCTGCGCACTCGCTCCATCACTCGATGCCTTCCAAGTGATATTGAAATTTATTCTTCCAGGACAATATAAAGTTCCGTTTGGTTGTTGATTAGTCATACGTCGCTCCTTAGCAATATAAACAGGGTATTCATCGCGATTTATAATCGCTAAACTTAAACTCAGCTGATTGCTCGATTGCAACCCCCCCCAACACTCCCTCTTCTGTTAGGCATTTTTTAAGTACAAAATGAGCTGAGCTTTGAGGCAAGTTAACGATCGATTGAGTTAGGCCATTGACGGTGACATCCAGCTTAATGCTTTGCGCCAAATTAACTTCGTTTCTTGCATTGGCCGGTACAGTTAGCTGAAAACTGGCAAGCGAATCATTGGATTTAACAAAGAATCGAGCAGCAATGCTCGTCGAGTTTTCCAGCAGCACTCGACTGAGTTTTGAGTAACTTGTTTGAGTTAGCTCAAGACAAGATAACGCCCCTACTTGGCGATTGATTAACCGAAACCAACCATTACTGTACTGAGAATCGAGTGGCAATAGGTTTATCGTTTTAGCGTCTTGCACAACGAGACAACCACACGAAAAATTGGCAAATGGATTTAAGATGTTATCAAGTCTGACTTCACAGTAGGCTGAGATTATTTGTTCACAAATGGTAACTGCAGCCATTTTTAAACGAATATGCGCGTGATGCTTCGTTAAATTTGTGATCACTAACTGATGAGCGTCCATCTTGCTCTTTCCTAAAAGTAGCGGCCGCGATTGAAATCGCGGCCCTGTCACCTAGTTAAGTTCTAAGTGGAAGTAGTCCGCTTCAAGTGCTGAGGTGTTATTTTCGGCACTAATGACAGCTGAACCATCATTGGTATTTAAAGTAGCCGTAGTGACACCATTGATAACGGCATAGATGTAGAAGTTACTGCCGACATACAATGATTCACTGTTGAAGTTGTCACTTACCGTAACACTTTGCAGTGGCTTACCATCTTTCATCACATTAAAAATGACTGGCGTGTTAGTGGTCGATTCAAACTCCATTGAATCCGGCTTAGAGCCAGCTCCTTCAACGATTTGAAAATCGTAAGTTCCTTGATCTGAAATTTGTAAAACTTGCGCAAGAAACTTATCGCCGGGGTTGGCACTTTTCGGTGCCGTTTGATAAGTGTTTTTATTTAGAATGGTCGTAGCTCTAACTTGATAACTATCCGCCGTAGGCACTTGGATCTTTCCTTTTGGCTCGACACCTGGAATTCGAGCAATTACTTGGTCGCCCTTTCGAACAACAAATTGAGCGACGTAAGCGGTATCGTTGATAAGTGTAATATTGGGTGATGCAGTACTCATGATAATCTCCATAAATTTCCATTACGTTAAATAAATCCAGCCACCAAGTGCCGGACAAGTGACTCAAGGTTTCGGTCACAACACCTTCGCAACCAAGCCTTGATTGAAACTATGGAGGAAACGATTCATTTTAGGTATTACACGATATTACACAGAGTGTTACCGCAGCTTTTGGCACTCAACAATCTCTGATAGCACCTTTTAGATTGGAAAATCGCAGGTCGAAAGTGAAGGGCAGGAACAGAGTTAATTAAAATAAGAATTTAGCATTGCAAACTGCTAAACTGAGAACATGCGTTTTTTAATCATAATAACTATCGGAACCTTAATCGTCGCTTGCCAATCAACTCCGTCAAATGAGTCGAAAACAGCGACGAGACCCTCCGCTCAAAAACCGCGGAGCAAACCGCCGTTAACGGCCAATCAACTCTCTCAAAAACAACAGTTAATGGCTTTTTATCAAAGTTGGCGCGGAACACCTTATCGACTCGGCGGGCTAAGCCGCAATGGTATAGATTGCTCAGGCTTTGTGTACGTAGCCATGCAGCAAGTGTTTAAACAATCGGTTGCCAGAACGACTTACTTGCAATCAAAAGAAGGAATGACGATTGCCTTTTCTGACCTGCGCTTCGGGGACTTAGTTTTTTTTAAAACCGACATAAAGACACGTCATGTCGGTGTTTTCATCGACGACAATCACTTCATGCACGCTTCAACTCGTATCGGAGTGACCATTTCAAGACTCGATAATCCTTACTGGCAAAAGCACTACTGGCAGGCTAGACGAGTGATTCCATAACCCAGTTCTCGATTAGAAAAAGCAACGCTTATGATCAAGAAATTGGTTATTAGATTTGCCCCTCACGATACACTAGCCGACCATTAACAATCGTCATCACAACTAAGCCATCAAGCAATGCCGGAGGACTTTGTTCAGCAACGTTTAATATATCTCGATCGACCACCGTAAAATCAGCCCAATAGCCAGGAGCGATCTGTCCACTTTGCAATTCTCGAAAAGCTGCATAAGCAGGCCATCGAGTATAACCAAAGACCACTTCTTCAGCCGTCAGCGCCTGCCCGGCATACCAGCCATTCGTTGGTTGATGCATTTTATCTTGCCGAGTTACCGCAGAATGCAAACCGTAAAAGAAAGAATGATCGGATCCGGGTGCGTCAGAGTTAAGCAGCACATCAACCTGATGCTGCCGTAAGCTTCGCCAAGCATACGCGTGTTGCATTCGCTTTCGACCTAAGCGCCGTTCAGCCCAAAGTCTATCTTCGACCGCATGAGCCGGTTGCATTGACGCGATAATATCTAGCTCTGAAAAACGCGCCAAGTCAGTTTCAGATAAAACTTGCGCATGTTCAATTCGATGACGATTCTGTCTAATACTTGGATTAAGCGAGTATTGCTCTTGGTATAAGTCGAGCACTTGTCGATTCCCGGCATCGCCAATAGCGTGAATAGCCAGTTGGAAACCTCTCTGAATCGCGGCGGTGACTAATTCTCGCGGGAATTGATAGTCCACGCCACCGACCCCAGTAACCCCATGTTTGTCGGTATAATCATCAATTAACAATGCGCCACGCGCGCCAAGCGAACCATCGTAGTAGGCTTTCACACCACCAATATCAAGAAAACCATTGGGGTCTTTGCTCGGCCCAGCCGATAACCATTGTTGCATCAACTCAGGGTCGCGCGATGACAATAAAACATACACTCTCAATGGCAGTTGATCTCTTTCCGATAAATTCTGCAAGGCGGTTAGTAAATGGCGGTCAGCTCCCGCCTGATGAATTGCGACATATCCACTTCGAGCCATTTCTTCAAAGGCCCGCAATAAACTATCTTCAAACTGCTCACTCGATGGTTTAGGAATGCTTTTTAAAATGAGGTCCGTCGCTCGGTTAAGTAAAATGCCACTCGGTAAGCCTTGCGCATCCTTCAGTATTTGCCCTCCGACCGGCGCTTCCGTTCGGGCATCTATATTCGATTCGACCAATGCTTGCGAGTTAGCCCAAAGCGCAAAACCATGACGTCCTTTCAATACCACCGCGTGATCTGGAAAATAGCGATCTAAGAGTTTACGGTCAGGGTATTGACCGTTCCAAGCGCCTTCATCCCATCCATAGCCAATAATCCACTGATCGATGCTTTTCGGGTTTTTCTGCAAATAGTTTTGAATACGTGAAACGACTTCCGACGGAGTTTCACTACCGACAAGATCAACTTCATTCAGTCGATTGCTTAATTGCTCGATGTGAACATGGGAATCGATTAAACCAGGAATGACGGTCGCATTCTTTAAATCGATCACTTCAGTTAGTTCGTTAGCATAGTGACGAATATCATCGTTTGCCCCGACAGCCAACACTTTGCCACCGCTAATAGCAATCGCTTGAGCATCAGCTAACCACTGATCAGAGTGCTTCGGTGCAGAGACATCGCTAATGCCATTCCCATTGGGTTGTTTCCATGAAAAGCTGTATACGTTTCCATTGATGAAAATTCTATCGGCAACAGGAGGCTGAGAAAGACTTTTTGCATCATATCGCCCTGCATAACTCGAAGGGCCGTTATCCACTGGCTCACAAGCACAAATCAAGGACAGAGCAATTAAAACTCCAAACCATTCTCGCCGCATTAGATACTCCTTAGCGATCATCTAAACTCGATCAGTCAACCGATAAACTCGGTTTTAATAAACATCCATTTTTCAAATATTAAAGGCGAATTTGAGACTCCTGTAGTTCCTTAAAAACCATCAGAAAAACGTCTGAAAAGTCTCACTTAGATTCGCTCGCTTTGAATTCGAAAGCGCACTGCATGATGGCTAAAACTAACATATTCTTTCCAATAAAAAATATCCATTTCTTGAGATATATCTTTTCGGATAATGAAGACCATCCGCATTTTAGAAATTAGTCGGCGATAATGCTCTACAAACATCGAAGCTTGCGATAAGTTGAATTTTTGACGAATTATTGAACAAGGATATTTTTACTAAAGGACTAAGTTTGTTTGCCACTGGCTGCTCCAGAGCCAGTGGCAATACTCCTATAAGCTTCAAGACGTGTCCTTTGCGCACTGATCCATTCATCTAACCCGATGCTCCGTCACTCGTTTAATCAAGTCGACCTAAAGCTTGCTCAATATCTTGCCAAATTAACGTCGCCGGTTCGCAGCCTAAACTCAAACGAATGAGTCCTTCAGCAACATTATCGGTTCCCCAACGCGCTCGTCGTTCAGCCATTGAGTGCAACCCGCCAAAGCTGGTGGCTTCCATCACTAAATTTAGGTTCGAGAGGAATTGCTCCGCTCGGACTTTCGAGCCTAAGTCAAAGCTTACAATCGATCCAAAATTTGCTTGTTGCATTTTTGCCAGCTGATGCGACGGGTCTTGCGGTAAACCTGGATATCGAACATGCCTAACGTGTTCATGATGTTGTAAGTTTTCTGCCAGAATCATGGCAGACTCTGTCATTCTCTCTAAGCGCATATCGAGGGTTGCCAGACCTCGTTGCACCAGCCAGGTTTCCATTGGCCCTGGTATGGCGCCAGAAAGGGTTCGCCACTGTCGAATTCGCTGATAATGTTGCTCATCGTTTACGGCAATGTGACCAAATAAAGTATCCGAGTGACCGTTCACTGATTTTGTGTCAGAGCAAACCGATATATCGGCTCCCAACCGTAATGGTTGCTGCCCAATGGGCGATAATGTTGTGTTATCAATCACCAATAAACAATTCGCTTGGTTTGCTTTATCGGCCAGTGCTTGAATATCAACGACGTCCAGCATTGGATTGCTCGGGCTTTCTACAAATACCATTCGAACGTCATTGAGATCTTGCTGCAGCATCTCTAACGTCGAGCAGACACGCAATTCAACTCCCAAAGGACTCAGAAAATTCTCTACAAAAGCACGAGAGGCGTAATAACCGTCACTCGGCATGATTAGCCGGTCGCCAGATTGCAATAACGACATAAAAACGGCGCTGACTGCCGCCATTCCGGATGGAAAGATTAAAGCTTCGCCGCCCTCCAACAAAGTCAGTTGTTGCTCTAAAGAGCGCCAGCTAGGATTATCGAACCGACCATACTGATCCTTAGCCGAGTTTGTCTCACCTTTCAAATGAAAGGTGCTAGAGAAAACTGGACTCTGAGAAATAGCTTGGCCATTGTCTCGCTGTTGCCCACCTCGGATAGCATGTTCAATCAACTGGTCATTTAATCTTGGAGTATCTTTGCTGGTCATCACTCACCTTTCCTTTAACGTTGTGCGGCCTTCGCAACTCTAGCAGTTTAACTGAACCGCCCAAGTTTAAAACCCTTTGTTTTACAAACACGTTCTTACACGAACAAGCGAAGTGAAACCTGTTTAAATAAATATTTCATGGTATGCTTAATCCACAATGGTTAGAGCTCGAGAGTTTATGAAGCCTTCTGAATCGGTGAACCAAACCATCCATTACAAATTAACCACACTGCTTATGGTGGTGGTCGCGCTACTGGCTTTTGCCGCAAACTCTGTTCTTTGTCGGTTGGCTCTCGGTAGTGACAGTATTGACGCGGCGAGTTTTACTATTATTCGCCTGCTTTCAGGCGCCGCGTTATTGTTCGTTTTAGCGCAGTTTTTAAATAAGCCCGAAAAACCTAAACACTTAATTTTACGTCCTTTAAAATCTAGAAAGTTATGGATCGCTCCACTCATGTTGTTTTGCTACGCGCTACTCTTTTCACTCGCGTATCAAACCTTGACAACGGCGACCGGCGCGTTAATTTTATTTGTCACCGTACAACTCACAATGGTTGGTTATCAACTCTACAAAGGCAATCAGCTGAATCAACTGGAATGGTTTGGTATCGCAATTTCTTTGACGGGGTTAATTCTTTTGCTTCTTCCAGGACTTGCACAACCCTCATTGCTTGGAACATTAATGATGATTGGCTCTGGAATTGCGTGGGCCATATACACGCTCGATGGCAAGCAATCACAGTCTCCGCTACGAGACACTGCGGAAAACTTTGTTGGAACCATCCCTCTTTGTATCGCACTCTTCATAGTCACGGTATGGTTCGCCGAGTTAAGTCTTAGTGGCATGCTGTGGGCAGTTGCTTCTGGTGCCTTGGCGTCTGGCTTAGGCTACGCGGTTTGGTATTTCGTTTTACCACGGCTTTCGGTTCCCTCCGCGGCAGTGAGCCAACTCAGCGTACCTTTACTGGCTATGTTCGGAGGTGTCGTGGTCGTGAATGAGCCCGTGAGTTTCGGTTTAATGACTGCAGGAGCCCTTATACTGGGTGGTATCGCGTTAGTCAGTTTAGCACCCAAATCCATTAAGGCTGAGTCAAAGTCGTCATAATGTATTGGTTAACCGATTCTTCAACCTGTCGTAAAGACACTGAGCCATTTTTTAAAACCGCGTCGTGAAAGTCGCCGTAATCGAAATCGTTACCTAACTGGTCTTGCGCCTGCTGCCTCAATTCAAGTAACTTTAACGAACCGCTGGTGTAAGCTGTCGCTTGTCCGGGCCAAACACTGTACCTTGGTAGACTCGCGGCAAACCCAACATTGGTTTGAGAATAATTTTGAGCTTGTTGAACGCTCCACCCTAATGCATGAATACCAGTATCAATGACCAGTCGAGAAGCTCGCATCGCCTCAAACTGTAGTCTTCCTAAGTCACCGTAAATATCGTCCTGATACCATCCCAAGTCAAAGGCCAATCGCTCAGCGTACAATCCCCAACCTTCAATAAAAGAAGTAAATCGTATTTCACGTCGATATCTAGGGAGCTGTAACTCTTGTGACAAAGCGATTTGCAAATGGTGTCCAGGAATGGCTTCGTGATAGGCCAGTGTCGGCATGGTTAAATAATTTAAATCTTGATTCGTTTGCGCATAAAAAGCACCTGGACGACTCCCATCATCAGACCCAGCGATGTAATAGCCACCAGTCGGGCCACCGACAACGATAACAGGCGTAATGGGTATTTGATTAAATGCTAACGGAAGTTGAGCATAGGCTTCAGCGATTAAGTTTTCGAAAAAAGTGACCGCCGATTGGCTACGTATCACACCAGACTCATTCCTAGCTCGATTAATTAGCTGGGCGATTGAGCCCGTCGAAGGATATCCTAGCAGTGCAAATCGCTCACGCATTTGCTGATGAATCGCAACCATTTGGTCGAGACCTAACTGATGAACTTGCTCCGCGGTTTGCTCCGTTTCGGTAAAGTAATTCAACTGAGATTGATAAAACGCTGCCCCATTAGGAAATTGTGAAAAGCCTATTTCATCGGGCGCTTGTTCAGAATAGCTATTCAAGGTTTGCACTAATGATAAATAAGCCGGTTTAACTCTTCTCTCTATCATTGCAGCGGCAAGTAATAAAGCTTCGTCGCGCTCTGTTGCGGTTAGCCCTAACCCACTTTGCAATGCCGTTTGCAAACGTCGATAAAAAGGATGCTCATTGTAAGGAACGTCTGCCAAACTTTGTAGATAATCTATCGAAGGTTGTAATGTATACGAAGGCTCGATGATTCCAGCATTGGCTCGAACAGTCACTAATGTTTCAATTTGTGCGAACCGTAGTGCAACTTGATTCAATAAGGTTAAATAGCGCGCGACTTGTTCAGAACTATCTAGGGTTAGAACTTGAGTAAAGTAAGATTCTGTTTGACTTGGCCAACCAACTAAATATGCGGTTCCGGGAAAACTCAGCAAATAGTAGTCACCCGCTTCAACCTCTCTTTCTAGCCATTGCCGAAAGATCGCGGCTCCAATTTTCGTTTCCTCGGATTCGGCCGTGAGATCATAGTTTATCAGCGATTGTAAAATGAATGATTTTAAGGCGATGCTCTGTAAATAGTACTCATCTGAAATATTTGACAAATGTAATGGGAGATCTGAAAACTCACTCTCTCTATTTGCTCCAATAACATCATCGATGCTGCGACGTTCTAAAAGCGCAAATGATTGATCCATGAAAGCGGTGACGGTTAATCCTTCCAGCTGTTGCTCCGCAGCATCGATAACTTCGACCGTTGGCTGGAGGTCGTACTCAATCACTTCGGGTAACTCAACCGATGCTAAGTCAGGGGGATTGTTCGAATTTGAACTACCACAGCCCCAAAGCAGCCAAATCACTGAGATTAATACGCAATACTTAGCCATTAGCCATCTCCTTGTTTTGAGAGCTTACAAGTTAGTTTTAACAGGCGCGGCTTCTTGGTGCGAGTTTACACCTGGTTATTTTGCAACCAAGCGTGTAATTATGAGAATGGGTCTCTACTTTCAATGCGCTATTTCTGATATAAAAGACGCAAAATATCGACTGTGAATACCACTGATTGTGAATGCCAATATGGATGCCTTAGCGACTGCTGAGAAGTGTTTGGACGACGGGAACCCTACCGCGGCGATTAAACATTTACTCCCTTTTTACAAGACTAATCGACTTGACGATCGCGTCAATCAAATCATTGTTGATAGTTTTATCGCTCTTCAGCAGTGGAACAAAGCGAAAGCGGTTATAACGCACAATATAAAAAGTGAACCTGAAGTAGCGAGTCATTGGATAAAGTTATCGAAACTTTACCTTGAACAAGACGAGCCGATAGATGCTCTACGAGTCCTTAATAAAGCCACCAAACAACTCTCTCAAAGTTTAGAACTTCATTTAACGAAAGCTCAGGTGTTGTACACGTTAAATCAAACTTCAAAGATGCATGACTGGTTTGAACACCTATTTAGCTTATTCCCTGAACAGAAAGCAGAGATGTTAGTCGAGCGCGCTCAACTCTATCAAAGGATTGCTCAATCGCCGTCCGACAATGAAGATAAGATTAGGGATCCGCAAGGAAACGACTTTGCCATTAGGCCCTTGAAACTTGCTCTTCACGATCTCTCGCAGGCTCTAAAAATATCAGCTAAGCAATGGCAATGGTGGTATCAACGAGCCAATGTAAACCAGCAGTTACAGAATTTTGAATCAGCGATCAATGATTATCAACTCGCATTAAAATGTTTATCGGAGAGCCAAACTGACCAAATAGAGTTCATTAGACAACAAATTCAAATCTGCCGGACCGGAGGTAAAGCAGTCGTACCAAGCAGCTCCCATCAAGAACATCAACCGAGCAAAACCCACTCCGCCCCCGTCACATCGCCTGTTGAAATTGACAACGAGCTTAAGTCAAGCGACCAACGCAATCAAATAGATAACGATGAAGATTGGTATGCGCTGATTGAAGAAATTGGCGATGATCAAAGTAAACAAACGGCATTAACCATCGCACAAGAAATCATTAACACAACGATTGAGCCTGAGTACAACTTTAAACCAACCGACAATGAATTGTATTCAAGTCAACAAAATAAGTTCTGCGAAAAAGTTGAACAATCACTTGCACGCTTTGACTTTTCTTACGTTGGCGATTTTGAACCTAAGGGACTCTTAGCTAAATTGAAGCAACCGACATTGGTCAGAATTTTTCTATCAAGCAACTTTCAACATGTCGCAACCTGCTATAGCCTTGCACGAAAAGATTCGTCATTTAAGGACTGGCTAACGTCACTAGTTACCAGAAAATCGGGCGCCAAAGAAATCATCGAATTCACCAGCTTTACATCGGAAGGACACGCCTTTATCACCAACAACGACTTAGGCAACACAGTGTTTACCGCTTGCTCGAAAATGACTCATTTATTGCAACAAGCTCCTTCAGCTAGTCCTGACTCAATATTCGAAGCTCACTTGAATCTACTGTCATCTCAATCTGTTACTGATTTAATCGGCTTTAACGACACAGACTCAATTTTGAAGCAACTCGAAAAACTTCGACAGCACAAAAATAGCTTTCGCCAATCGATAAACTATGTTACTGATGAGGAGCTAACGGAATTGCTGCAAGACCAGCCAAAGAATTTACAGCCTCTCGTGCGCCGCTATTTAACTCGACTTACCCAAAGTATTTCGAACAAGAATAATTAATTAGAATAATAAAATATATTTTAAGGTTGATAATGAAAGCTTTAACGAGAAAAGTCGCTCATTCTCTGATTGAAAAAATTGTTACCGGTGAAAAGCAAGCCGCCAAGAATGATACTCTGGTTTCTTGTGATAATTACCTTACACTCGCGCGTCTGTATAATAGTGAGCTGGACTATGCAAAAGAAATAAATGTATTACAACGATTTCTTGATTTAGGAAGAGCGGTACATGAAGACTTAGCTCTCGTTGAAAGACAACTATCTGAAGCCAAAGCTGCACAACATGAACAAAGGCAAATCGACAAACTCAATTTAAATACTCAGAATGAACCCTCTGTCAAAGAAGCATCAAAAACTCCGCTTCGTTTGCAAGATGAGTCAGGCTCAGAATCGATTTGGAATACAACAGAAACATCTCAAGAAAGAGAAAAGTTAACGCCTAGAGACATTATTAATCCAACCAACAAACCTATTGATGCTATAAAAATGGTGACAGTTTGCGCGGCCTATACCGGAAAAACTGAAGACGATGAACTATTTGAGTTAGCGCTTGTGAGCTTTCAATATTGTCGGAATAACGACACGGTAATCAAAATACTTGATGAATATCATGGCAGTCGAAAAACAAAAAAGCCTATCCCGATTGCAGCAGTTTCTCGACTATCTGCTAGTCATGGCATTGAGTCAATAGAGGCTCTCAATCAAGACAGAGTTAATACCATTATGGAGAATGTTGAAAGTGTCATCAGTCACAATGACCCTTACATTGAACGACAACATTTTATTTGCCTATTTCCACACTTTGAGAAACTCGCATGGCGAAGCTCTCAGCTCGACATTCCTTGGTCTGCCCTTGGGTTTAAAGATCGTGGTCTATCAAAAATATTGAACAGCTACTCAATAAACCGACCCAACCGAACGCCACAAGAACGAGCGAAAGCTATCGTTAGGCTTTTATCGCAGCACGAACCAGGCACTCAATCTAGCTTTTTTAAACGCCTTTTAAATTGTCAGCCAATGAAAGCTTTTGAGTGGAGTAAAGCGCTTAAATCAACGTCTGACAAATTGACGAAGAAACGATTTGGGTTTGGATTTCGGAAGAATAATTAGTTCTTTTTAGGGTTGTTTTTAACGCTTTGATTGTCATTCTTGTTGATAATAAGTCGCAACTCTCCAGGTCGGGAGAAGAAGTCGTACGTTGATTGACTAAGCAAAACCGGCACGGTCACAGGAACATGAATGCCAATAATCTGGCTTGGTTTTATAATTTCATTCAAAATATTGATACCAGACTCTCTGGTTAAGAACCAATAGGGAGGCAGAGCTAAATCAAGCGCCTTTCGAGCAAAAAAAGGCTTTTGCTCAATAAAATGCATCATTGCCGGATCGGCGTCTCCAAAGTGCATCACACTCGAGTCGCCCAATTGGACTCTGACTATTAAATTTTCAATATCGGCTCTTCCCGGCCAACCGGCATGTGGAATTCTAACCGCGGAAAAGTCAACCGCTCCAATCCGTTGCTCAAAGGCTACTTGCCCTTTTTGCAAATTCACACTTACGACTCTATCGGCTACTAGATTGAAAGATGGCTCTAACTTCAAGATGGCAACCGCTTGCTGAGGGGCGACCAATCGACACCGATTATTTAAAGTTAAGTATCGAAGAACATCTTCGGGCGAAAAGTGATCTTCGTGAGCGTGACTAATGACAATAAAGTCGATGCCATCGAAAGGAGGCAACTGATTGAACAATTGATTTCGAATGGCTTCAGGTACCTTTTGATATTGTCCAAAATCGTTATGAAAGAAAGGATCAAAGAGCACTTTACCCTGGGTTGAAGAAACCATGACGCCTTCATTAGCCAAGTAGCGAATACTCGAACCATGCGCAAAAACAGGTATTGCAACGTTTGCGAGGCTAACACTTAACAATAACGCCCAAAAAAAGAGTAGGCGTCGTGGCTGTCGGCTAATTCGATTATTCATTGTTTGAGTTCATAAGTTCATCGAGCGTTAACGAGTAGCTGTCGAAGAAGACTTGCATAAAGTAGTCAACTTCGGGTAACGCAAAGGTTTGTAGCTTAGCACTTATCTGCTCGGCTGCTTTAACAAATTCTTGATTTCCTGCATTGATTTCTAATTGACATTTTATGTAAGCAGAAATGGTATCGGCAGCTTTAATTAATAGATGCTGCTCGTCCGTTAAGTTTTTTTCTAATAGTACCGCTTCATAATCTGATTTCAATTCATCCGGAAGAAGAGAAAATAATTCCTGTTCGGCCTGATGCTCAATTGACTTATACGCGTCTGTAATTTCTCGAGAATGGTACTTTATGGGAGATGGCATATCTCCCGTTATTACTTCACTGACATCGTGGTACATTGCCGCAACCGCTAACGCATTTGCGTCAATATTTCCCGAAAAACGTTTGTTACGAATCAAGCCTAATGCATGAGCAATGGTAGCAACTTCCCAGGAGTGCTCCATAACATTTTCTGATTGCGTATTACGCTTCAATCCCCAGCGTTGTAGCCAGCGAATCTTACTAATGTAAGCAAAAAAGTGACTTTTAATCATAATCAATATAATTCAAGTAATGGAAGCGTAATAGTAACGAATTTCTACTGCTTGAGAAAGTGAACAAATTCTTCAAAAGGTACCGGCTTGGACCAAAAATACCCTTGTGCAACTTCACATCCGAGAGACTGAAGCAGTGTCGACGTTGCTTCATCTTCGACGCCTTCAGCGACATTCTTAAGACCCATTGCTTTACTCATTTGCACAATCGCATCGACAATATGCTGCTGACGTTTGTCATTCGTCATATTACGAATAAACGACATATCAATTTTTAGCGTAGAGGCATTGAATTTATTCAGATAATTAAGGTTTGAGTAGCCGGTTCCAAAGTCATCAATCGCAATCGACATTCCGCGATTCACTAGCATATCTAACTGATCCTTGGTCGAATTATCGTCTTCGACAAACAATGACTCAGTAATCTCTAGTTCAACATACTCTGGAGCTAATTCAGCGTAATTTAGTGCTTTTGACACCGTACTTACTATATCACCCCGACGAAATTGACCTGGTGAGAGATTAATCGCTACAGAGATTTCAAACCCCATTTGATGCCAGCGACTACAGTCGGCAATCGATTGGGTTATCACCCAATTACCGATATCGGCGATCAACCCAGATTCTTCCGCGACCGAAATGAAATGAAAGGGCGAGATCACTTTGCCATCAGGCTTTACCCAGCGAATTAATGACTCTGCCCCGAGTATTTTTCCGCTCGATAGCTCCACCTTCGGCTGATACCATAGTTGAAATTGCTCCTGTTCAATTGCAATTTTCAATTCTTTTATCAAACGCAATCGGTCACGAATAAAAGCGTCCATTTCTGACTCATAAATTTTAAACCCTGCGTCGTGATCTTCTTTAGCATGACTTAATGCGGTATGAGACTTCTGCCTTAAAACATGGTAACTGGTCCCGTCAAAAGGAGCGAAAGCCACACCCAGTGATCCGGATAGCTCTACTTCATATTCAAGAATTTGAATCGGTTCACCGATCAACTGCAAAAGTCTCTGACAAAATTCAATGGCTGAATCATAGTCCTCAGATTGCAGCAAGAAGACAAACTCGCTCCCAGTGTTTCGAAATGCTTCTGCTTGTGCAAAACTCAAATCTTCAAAACGCATGGCCAGTTCACAAATGACTTTATCGCCAATTTCGTGCCCCATACTTGAATTGATGACTTTAAAGTTATTCAAATCAAGCGTTATCACCGCCACCAGTTGATCAACCAAGAGGCTGTCGTGCATATACTTTTCAAATTGCTGCTTGCACAGTGTTTCATTCGGTAAGCGGGTTAATAAATCATATTCTACGAGTTTCTGAGCTCTGGCTTTAATCTTCTCACTGCGCGTGCTCTCAAGCCAAAGGCGACGTAAAATCACCCGCACAAACCGTACAATAATCGCGATACTGACTCCATACAAAACGAGTATCAACGCCAGGTTATTCGCTTTACCCCATGGAGAAGAGTCCATTTGTAAATCGCCTAACATCATTCCTTCCGACATGGCGTAAGCGAAAAAATAGAGCGTTGCCAACATATAGATGACCAGAGAAACGGTGAGTACCACCCCCCGAGAAATGAAGAAAATATTAAAATACACGGGAATATCACTATAGAAGTATCATACAGACCATCATTCATCCAACCAAAGTAAGAGGCCAGAATAGTTACTGTCCATAAAGCAACAGCGGCAACTATATTAACCGTATCGGGAGCACAAAAATAATACAAGAAGCCGAAAAAGACAGCGCAAAAAATTAATTCGTATACCCACTGCGCTTGATTAAAGACAATGTTGTTCGTTAACACCAAGACTAAAAGGATAATGATCGAGAGAAGTGTTCTTCGAAGATAATTGACTCTTTCTGTGTCACTTTGAATCGTGAACAATGAGAAACCAGTTTTTTGCTCGAAAGACATCGTTACCCTGTCCGATGCTCGAAGAACTTGATAAACATATTCGGGTTTGTTTCTTTCTCTCGCTTAACTTGATACATGGCATCATCAGCACGATGCAAAACTAGATCCATGGTATCGCCATCTTGAGGATATAATGCGACGCCCATACTGGCTCCGACCGTTACTTGTTTTTTAACTTTAGAAAGAAAGTAAGGCGCAGTAATGCGTTCATTGAGCTGTTCAGCAATACGCAACACGGGATCTTTGGCATTTAGATTCAAGATCAAAACAAACTCATCACCGCCCCAGCGGCATGCCATATCGTCTTGTCGAACACATGCTTTAATTTGCTTCGCGACGTGAACCAAAAGTTCGTCTCCAGCCTCATGACCATGCTCATCATTCACCTTTTTAAAACCGTTCAAATCGATAAGCACAATGACAAAGGTTTGCTTTAGGGTTATCATTGCACTTAATTTAGATTCCGCATATTGTCGATTATAAAGTTTTGTTAATCCATCGTAAGATGCCTGCTGATTAAGCAATTCTAGCTCCACTCTCCTTTTCGAAATATCATGCATAGTAATTTGGTAATACTTTCGATAATCTTCAGAGACTATTGAAACCACCACCAAATGCACCCATATTTCTGCATCAGTTTGTGCTGCAATTCTTAATTCGCCAGTGGCTAACTCATCATTACTCAAAGACTCCTTTAGTGCGCCAATGGCTAACTCACCGTCAACAAAAAGCTCAACCAGAAGCTCACCAAAATTTCTTTTAAACTTCAACCCTGCTCGAGAAACCAATTGATTGAAGGAGTCATTAAACAGTAGAATATTTCCTTTCGGTTCTAGTAGGACAATCGGTGAAACCGAATTGTCAAACAGCATTCGAAAACGTTGCTCTAACTTTTCAATTTCTTTTCTCAGACCTCGCTCTTCTTTTAACTGAGCCTCTGAACGTTCTAAGAGATTATTAATATCATTCACCAACAGGCCGAGTTCGCTGCTTTTGTGAAACTCTGGGATATCGATTCGATGTGCTTGACCGGGCTCTATTTTGTGGAGCTCTTTCGAAATATTGATCATCGGACGTGTGATAAGATAATACGCAATAAAAATCGCAACGATCGTTAGAAATGCCGCTTGCACAAAGAGTGTCTTCGCATTTGCAAAGCCAATTGCCTTGGCTCGGTTTGAGATGACTTCAGAGTCGGGGTATAGAATTACTTCACCGACAGAAGCCTCTGGACTGAATGGGTGCTGAATAATAAAAGTTTTAGAGGTTAGCCCGACGTTTCCAAACATCATTTCCTGTTTTTGAGCAGTCTTTACTTTTACGCCTTCAACCGTGTCATTTGACATGAGACCATCGATCACTTCTTTCGTTAGTTCCATATCGCCAACATAAACAGCCGTTGACAATGCCCTTGATACGGAATTAAATAGTTGTCCGATCGATCGTTCTGCGCTCGCCGTTTCATCGAGGTAAGTTATACGGTAGAAAATTTGACCTGTCACAAAGCCTACAGCAAGCGCTGCAAAAATAATTACGAAAGCCAAACGAACCAGTAATCCACTTTTATTCATGAATTCGATACACTACTTTTAAATTTTTGGTTAAGTTTCTTTCTGAAATGTAACCAATCGCATTGTGATGACTAGCCAAGTAATCGATCACTTGCTGCTCGGTTTCAAGTTCTAGAGGAGGCTGTACTCGTCCGCTAAATCTTAAACGCGACCAATAAGCATTAACTCTTGCCAGAGAAAGACCAACTAAATGCTTATAAAATACTTGTTTTACGTCTTCTCCCTGAGCAATATCGATTGGCTTAGCGATTTCACCGTTTGGAAAGGCAACGTATTTTCCCATGTACAAATCGATTAGCTGGGTTTTATTCAACTCTTTAGTTGGATTGGATTTATGCACGACAACAAGAAGCTCTCCAGCATATGAGCTGCTTATGGTTAGAGCGAATAAAAAAATTAAGAGTCGCCGAGTCATATTAAAAACTAAAGCTCACACTAACGATTACAAGATTAACGGTTTCTTCAGGTCGCGAACCAAAATAATCTTTTACCAACCACAAGGCGCCACCGTTTTCAGAAATTTTTGTATTGTCCCATTGAACCCCAATAGCAATATTACTCGACCACTCATAGTTCCACCCGAGTGAAAGCGTTTTTTGATCAATATTGAAGAAATCCAAGGTTTGCTGATACGCGGCAATCAGTGGTTCTAATGTGACCGGATCAAGTACCGAATCAGAAAATTCATAACGCTTTGCATCTGAGTAGGAACCAATAAAATAAAAGGTATTCTTTTCCATTGGATACGAAATACTGACATAGCCATTATTGACGCCATTGATCATGGCTGCAGAAGAATCAATTTGGTTAAACTCAGCCATAACCGTGACCAATGGAAATTGGTATTGTCCACCGACCGAGGTGTATTTAAGAGAAGCACCTTTTAAAACAAGATTATTTATCGCTTGCTGATAATTAGGCCACAATGGAGCAGCTTGTTGTATTTGCGAGGCAAGTTGAAGGTTGCTCGGTGTATCGTTATCGATAGTCCCTACCGAGTGTCGCAGGGATAATGTCCAATCGAGCGTAGAAGCCGTCAATCGTACGCCCATGATGTCTCTAATATTGGTCGACTCACTGTAGTCGTACGACGAGAACTCGTTTTCACTGCTTCCAGCGAACACTTTGCTCTCTAAGTGAATGCCCTTCCAATTGTCACTATAGGTGACATCGCCACCATCGATCGATCGGTTCGATATAACACCGTACACTTCGGTGGGAACTTTGACCCAAGGATAGGCGATATCGATATCTCGATAGTCACTCAGTTGAAATAAATCTATCGCGGTTCGACCAACCCGAAACTCCCAGTTAACTGTCGGTTTGTACTTTAGAAAAAATAAACGATTGTTGCGGTCCCAATTGTGCTCACGCTGGCCAGAAAAATGCAATTGAGCGACCCAGTCGAGATGCTCGCTCAATGAAATGTCTAATTGAAGGCCTAAATTAGATAAAACTTCAACATCGGTATCTCCATCGAATGGCCCATCAATTTGTGCCATATCATTGCGAAAACCATACAATGAAGAGTCATTGGTCACCGCCGCAACGTTGCCAAAACCACTCAGTCGAAAGGATTCATTCGCATAAAGTCCGAGGGGAAATAGAAATATTAGGAAAATCAGTAACTTCACATATCGCTCACGATTATTTATTGGCGTAAATAAACTATAGAACACCGTCTCTTTACTGCAAGTCATCGAAATCAAGCGACTGACCTTGTTTTTTGACTATTTTATTTAAAATGATCCGCTAAAATCGCCAAGAAAGTCACAATGATTTACCCTATATTGCTATATTCTAGGCACTCGTTTTAATGAGGTTTACCCATGCAAGCATCGTCTTTGATTCAATACGGCTCGAGCAAGTTGGTCTTATTGACCATTTTAGGTCTGGCGGCAATGTCTTTCGCTCCCGTGTTTGCGGCAGAACCTGCTCCGGTTGCTGAGCAAACGGCCACTTCGCAACAACCAGAAGAAACGGCTAACGCGCATCAACCTTCAGACGCTACCTTAGTTTTGAGTCTTGTGCAGCAGTCAGGCTTGTTGTCGATTGAAGATGCAGAAACGATTAATGCTCAGTTTCAGTCGTCTAAAATAACCACATCGGCCAACTCGACAGACATGACTTCAAGACCAATGATGCACATTGAATATTGGTCAGCGAGCGGAGAAAAACTGTTTACGAAGATGACCGAAGGGTTATCAGAGAGCGACTTTAACTCACCCACGCCCATCACGTTTAAACTCAGATTACCTTGGATAGCCAACACACATGCGATTCGCATTTCTGATAGCCGAAGTCCAATGCCTGCGTCGAATGGGCTTCCCGATGATGCGGTTGTATTAGAGCCCTTTTTTAGAAGCAAATCTTCCACCCTTGACGCACTCACCAAAAGCATGGTCAAAGAAGAACCCAAGGTCGAAAAAGCAGAGCAACAGCAACCCGAACAGTCCAATCAATAAAACCAATCTGAACTCAGCTAACGGACCGTTTAGTTGAGTGTGAATTCAAGCGTCGACAATGTTCACTGCTCACCTCTCATGATAAACTCCGGCGCTGAAATTTGAAGTGCAGCGGAGCCAACACGCGATGATCGATCTGGGCTTAGTATTACTGTTTATCCCAACGTTTATGTTTATCTCAGCAACGCCTGGAATGTGTATGACCTTAGCGCTATCGCTGGGTATGAGCATTGGTGTTCGACGAACCATGTGGATGATGTGGGGCGAATTGATCGGTGTGGGTTTAGTCGCCGTATTAGCGGTGATTGGGGTCGCCAGTATTATGCTGAATTATCCGCTCGCTTTCCAAGTCTTAAAATACGCGGGAGGTGCCTACCTCGTGTATTTAGGGATAATGCAATGGCAATCTCGCGGTAAACTCGCATTGAATAATGAATCGGCCATGCTTCACGCCTCTCCCAGAAAGTTAGCGGCGCAAGGGTTTATTACGGCGGTCGCAAATCCTAAGGGCTGGGCATTCACCGTTTCACTATTGCCCTCTTTCATTAATCCTGAACTCGCCATGCCACCCCAACTGGCGATACTGGTAGCGATCATCTTGATGTGTGAGTTTTTCTTTTTAATGCTCTACGCCTCAGGCGGAAAAACATTGCGTAGGCTTCTCGAAAAGCACGACCGGTTACAGTGGCTAAACCGAATATCAGGCAGTTTAATCTTACTGGTCGGTGTATGGTTGGCATTGAGCTAACGCTTTTAAGCAAATAGCTTTTACAAGAGCATTTTTAGTAAGGATTAATCTTTTCTTTTGCTTGTTCAATTGGTAAGGTCGTACCAGTTGCACTAACGAGAATTCAAATGTCCGATATCGACCCTATACTCAATGAGCTCACCCTCGACTCTGAATTAACGCTTGATAAATCTTGGCGCCAAGGTCGAACCTTGTTTGGGGGACTGAGTGGAGCAATTCTCCTGCAAGGAGCAATACAGGCTCTTGCCAAGCCAGCGCCTTTACGAGTAATGAATGTCAACTTTATAGCACCTTTATTCACGGACCAACCTGCCAAGCTGACCGTCGAACACCTTCGCGACGGCAAAAACGTTACCCAGATTCAAACTCGACTTGAACAAGATGGCCACGTTTGTGTTCAAGCACAAACTTGCTTTGGAGCGACTCGAGAGTCAAAAATTCATATTCCAGCCACCACACCTTTTCCGCTTAGCCCTCCCGGTAAAGCCGACTTCTTGCCGCCGATTCCAGGGGTAACCCCTAAGTTCTTGAAACACTTACAATTAAACACTCAACGCGGTCAGCTTCCATTTACCGGAAGTAAAGAGTCACTCATTCAAGGGTGGATGAAATTTAAGAAAACTCCCAAGAGCATAACCTTGCCGCACTTAGTCGCCCTAATGGATGCGTGGCCCCCGACAGTTTTGCAAATGCTGCGCTGGCCAAAGCCCGCCAGCACTTTAAGCTGGCAACTCGAAATATTAGAGACCAATATTGACCTTGCTCCTTCCGATTGGGTCGGTTATGACGCCATTACGCGACAAGCGCACCATGGTTACTCTCACACCGAAGCCAATATTTGGAGTCCACAAGGTCAACTACTTGCCATCAGTCGTCAAACGGATACGGTCTTCGACGGCTAAAACCTTTACTGGCAAGAAGACTGGCCTATTATGTTCCCTGAGCCTAGGGTTCAGCCGTACCTATGGCAGCGATCATTTCATTCAATGCTGCAACAGAAAACCCTCGATCATGAAAAAAGATGACCTTACCCTGCTCATCGATGACCATGACTCTGGCATTATTTGGTGCACTATTGCCAGTAAACTCTTGCACTATTTCACCATCATCATAAATAGTAATCACACCACCCCAAAGCTCTTTGGGAATACCCTGCCGCATGCCTTGGTCGATTTGAGTCGAGAAAAATTGCGGTACCATACCGGCAATGGTCGGCAGCTCGTACGCCTTTGTCGTGACTCTCTTCATATCCATACCGATCAGCCAGCGATCGATATCAAATTGAGCGTTCTGAACATAACCGATTAAGTAAATCGTTTTCTGACCCAAGAAGTCGCCAGGTAGTTGATGCTCAACTCCGCTTAGACTTGAACCTTTGACGGCTGGAAAGGCCAACCCCTGAACATTCTTATTTGCGATAGTTTGACCGCACCCACTCAACATCACGCCAAACAGTGTGATTAGCATCCATCGAATTCTAACGTTTGATAGGAATAAAAAAGGCATCGTTTGCTATCTCCTTGAGATTTCTTAACTGTTTATTTTTACGGAATTTTTTTGACAGAAACATGCTTAAATACTACGTTTTAACTAAGGGATTGGAGCAATCCAAAGAATGGAATGCAAAGCGAACATCCTCGCTTTGACAAGTGACCTCGATTGGTAGGCCATAACATTGAAAATCAGTGACATAAAAAAACTTCTAAGTGCGCAACAAGACGTCTTAAAAATGATCGTCACTGGGTGTCCTCTCGACGACGTGCTTTTTCGCATCTGCGAAATGCTTGAGGTAGTTTTAAACGACTCCAAAGCGCACTGTTCAATCAATCTGCTTAATGATCAAAACTGCATCGAAGGCGGTGTCGCCCCGAGTTTGTCTAAAGACTACCTAGACGCCATTCAAGGATTAAAAATTGGTCCTAACACGGGTTCCTGCGGAACCGCAATGTACAAGAAAGAACTGGTGATTGTCGAAGACATTAAAAACAGTCGAATGTGGCAAGATTATCTATCAATTTCTGAAAAGTTCAACCTACAAGCTTGCTGGTCGAATCCCATTATCGACTATAAAAATAAGGTTTTAGGTAGCTTTGCAATCTATTACGAAGAAATACGAAGCCCTTCTGAAGAAGAGCTCGAGTACATTGAGAGCTTTACCGATTTATCAAAGCTTGCCATCGAACGACATTACGCAAACCAAGAAATCAGTTGGCTAATATCGAAACTCAATCAATCCAATGAACAATTGCGAGCCTTCACTTCGGTTCTCCCCGACTTGGCCTTTGTAATTGATGAGACTGGGCGTTACATCGAGCTGTTCGGCGGCGACCAAAATTTACTGTATGTTTCAAAAGAGCAATTTATTGGAAAGAATGTCTCTGACGTATTGCCCGCTGAACTAGCGGCACTGGTTAGCACCGCAATCGATAAAGTATTAACGCTTAAACGAGAACATCAAATCGAGTACGAACTAGAAGTGCCCGCTGGTAAACGCATTTTCGAAGGTCGCGTTACCGAATTAAAATACTTTGATGCAGAGCGTCCGCAACTTCGCCATGTCGTTTTCTTGGTCAGAGATATTACTGAAAAGAAAAACGCCGAAACAGCCATCGAAAAGTTAGCCTTTTATGACCCGTTAACCGAACTGCCGAACCGTCGAATGCTGATCGATCGTTTGAACGTTGTGCTCGACCGAGTGCGACGATTAAAGCAATACTCCGCTCTGCTCTATATTGACCTCGATAACTTTAAGCGTATTAATGACTCGCTAGGGCACTCTGAGGGTGACTCCTTACTCATCAATGTCACTCAACGGTTGCAGCCGCTATTTCGCTCAACCGACACATTGGCTCGCATTGGTGGTGACGAGTTTGTCGTACTGCTTGAACATACGGCTCCTTCTGCAGAAGAAATCAGCGAAGAAGCAACGGTCGTTGCAAAAAAAATACTCGATGCGTTTCATTACCCCGTACCGACCGAACAATCCGAATACCAACTCGGCGCCAGTATTGGTATTTCAGTGATCTCTGAGAAGGTCGAAAAGAGTGATGATGTTTTAAAACAAGCCGATGCAGCCATGTATTTAAGCAAGAAGCAAGGTCGGCACCAGTTTTCCTTTTTCGACCCCTTCTTACAAAAAATTATCGATCAGCAACTTGATCTCGAGAAAGACATTATTAATGCATTAGCTGAAGGACAATTCACCGCATTCTTTCAACCCCAGTTAGATATGAACGAAAAAATCATTGGCGTCGAAGCATTACTTCGCTGGATACACCCTGAAAAAGGCATTATACCGCCCTTACACTTTTTACCGGTAGCCGAGCAATATGGGCTGATTACGCAGATTGAACAATGCGTATTTGCAGACGCGTGCCAGTTGATGAACGAGCTACTTCATTTAGGCTTAGCCGATGAAAAATTCACGATAGCAGTGAACATTAGTGCCGTCGAGTTTAAATCCCCTCGTTTTAAAGAAACACTCATCGAAGCACTCAACCGCTTTCAGCTTCCGGCAAATCGATTTAAATTAGAAGTAACAGAGTCGATGTTGGTGCACGATATCGAAGATACCATTCAACAAATGAATGTATTGAAGTCGATTGGGTTTAGGCTATCTATCGACGATTTTGGTACAGGCTATTCGTCTTTAAATTACCTTCATGCATTTCCCATTGATGAGTTAAAAATTGACAAAAGTTTTACCGATAAAATGCTCGTCTCTAAATCTGGCAAAGCGGTCATTAATGCCATTATTTCTTTGGCGTTTAATTTAGGCATAAAAGTCATTGCAGAAGGCGTAGAGTCTGAAGAGCAATATCATCAATTAAAGCAGCGCTACGTTAGCGCCATTCAAGGATTTCTGTTCGCAAAACCAATGGAAAAAAGCAAACTCATTGAGTGGATAAGGAATAATTTAGAGTCTTAGAACTCACCACGATGTACTCTTGAACGTGAAACAAGATCAGACTTTAAAAAAATCAACCATGAAACAAACGCAATCAATTGAAGAATAAGTTAGCTTCAATTACCTTGTGGCAAGCTACAAGGTAATCGATTTTCTTCATCATCAGCGATTGGATAAAGCGTCATTTTTGCCGCAACATTCTCACCCAACGAGTCAAACTGAATGCGTCCACTAAACCCCGAATAGCTGAAGTTTTTATGTTTTTTATAAAGTGTCTTTATCTTCGCGAAGTCACGATAAGTAATTGGAAATCCATTCGACGCTAAACTGTTCATCGCCTGTTTAAACGGGATCTTGTACTCTTCCTCTATAGTTTTGCTCATGGCAAGTAAGATAATTGCATCATAAACATAAGCCGCATCAAAACCCGCTGAGTCTCGATTCAATAATGCTTTAATTGGCTCACTTAGAGCGGGATCAAGTGCTGTGGGTGAAGCGACATAAGTAAAAATACATTGCGTGATTTTACCCAAATTCGCATCGCGAATGTATTTCGGTTTAACCGTATCAGCGGCTAGTATCATCGGAAGTTCACCTTTCCAATGCAACTGAACCTTTCTCAAAATAGCATTCATTTGAGCCGTTGGCAGAGTGATAACAATTGCGGTAGCACCCAACGATTGAATACGCTCGATTTCTTCTTTCAAGTTCATTCCATCCAAGTAGACTAAGTGGCTTAAACTCATGTGTTTTAGCCATGTGTCTTCACTTGACGTCATTCGACTCTGCAAGCGCGCGAGCAGTTCTTCACTATAGAGATCACGCCCAGCAATCATAAATATTTTTTTGTGTCTTTTTGTTTTGGTTAAAAACTCATGGATTAACTCAACCTGACGATCGTTATTAGCAACCATTCGCCAAAACAATTGTTTGTCCGAGATTTTAGTCAGCTCAACCGCAGAAGCCGCCTGAGTGATAAGAGGAATACGCTTCGGAATCGTGACTTTACGCAAAACGTCTTCGACGCTGTTGGAAGTTGCCGGGCCAATAATCGCTGACGTTCGATAGTCATCGACGAGTTTTTCGGCTAGCTGAGCCGACACATCGGTATTTTCGACATCGTCAGCTCGCAATACCACGAGACGTCGCCCATTAACGCCACCATTTTCATTAACGTATTGAGTCGCAAGATCAGCCGCGGCTATAATTTCTGCAGAATACACCGGAAACATACTGATCGGCGCAATAATCCCAAAGTGCTCCGTTACTTCTGATATCTTATTATTATCGGGTTGAGAAATGCGGTCCACATCACGGTGATTATCCCGGTCTAGAGGAATATTCATCAGCTCTTTGATCGACAGTGACTGTAATTCATCTTGCTCTTGGGCAAGCAGTCCATACGACCAAAAGAAGCAGCATATTGACACAAGTACTAGGCGCATAAGTCACTATTATTAAACACTTATGGCCTAAGTATTGTACGAAAAAGCAGTGAGTGCAAACTCAACTGCTCGGACAACGGATTTATTGGTTCACACCGGGCTCTTCAGCCGTTACAAAAAGGCTGACAATGGCTTCGTACAGCTCAGCTAGGCTTTCGCTCATCAGAACAAAATCGGCGTCAAACTTAGCAGCAGCATCTTCAATCTCCATCTCGTCATTCTGATTGAGTAACTGCTCTGAGAACTTAACACCTTTCAACTGTAAGTCATCATGCAGCGTACACTTGAGCTGTTCTTGAAACTGAAGCCCCAACTTGCTGACCCAAAACCCATCAGCAATTAAGTCTTGAATGACCTGAAAATCCGACTCGTTATTCTTAAAACGAGCTATCCGTTCATCAACGGGATCTTTTAGTTCATATTCCCCTGATGGAGAGAAGAATTCAGGCAAACCATCAACCAGCCAGCGGTTCATAACTTGCGCGGGGTTTTCGGTCGCAGTCAGTTTAACCGCGCCTAAAACACCCAAAGAATCAATCAGTAAACTTATAAAGGTATCCGCGATTGCATGACTACCAGCATTTACCACCAAAAACCCGTTTCGAGTGTCAATATACCCATGAATATGAGTCGCTCGAGTGAATGCTTGAGGCATCAGAAGAGCCATAATGTCTTCTTTAAACTGCTGGCGTTCCTTACGAAACACTTGTCGCCCTTGTTCCAGCTCGACTTGCTCGATTCGCTCCTCTAACGCTTCATTAACGGTGCTTGGCGGAATCACCTTCTGTTCTCGGCGCATGCAAAATAATAAGCAACCATTCGCAGTATAAACCAGGGTCTCTTGGTTTCTGTGCAAAGGAGAAACCCAACCCACAGCCTCTTTAGCTTGTCGACCACACGGCTGAAAACGCTGAGGTTCTAACTTTTCGAGTAATGTCTCTTCAGTAATAGCGACTGGATCGACAAATTGATAGAAGTGTAAATTTCGAAACCACATAAATTAACCAAACTGCTGCTTTTTGCACGGGGCGACATTATGCCAATCGTTGTAATTAAATACGAGTCATCGGTTGGACTAATGCTCATTTTTTTTCTCATAGGCTTTAATCTTAGCCGTGAGCTCTGCGGCAATCGCGTTGGGAATTGGAAACGCGAGATGGTATTGTGCAATTTTCCAACAACCTTGTTCTTTTAACAAAACACCACTTCCTCGACTTGTTCCATATTTATCATTGTTCAAAAGTTCGACAAACCACGCAGTGCCTTTTTTGTCATGCAGCGTGACATGTCTTTGCTTAACTTCATAAAGCCATCCACGCCCATTGTCGAAATAAGGTTTGGCAAATTGTTTAAACTCTTTCAACGTCCAGGTTTCATTAGCATCAGTACCAATGTAATAAGCATCTGCCGTAAACAACTGAAAGTAAACCTCGCCTTCAGCCTGTGCAGCCGCGCGATGCAGCTGGTCAAGAGTATCATCCACTGAGGTATTACACTGCTCAGCCCATAGGTTACTACTTAAAAATGACCCGAGCCAGAGCAACCAAGTAGCAAAAATTGGATGATTCTTAATGATCATAAGCCGCCTTCTTCATTTACTTTTTCGTTAATTTTCGATAGTGCTTGTTGCCAAAACTCACTACCTTTAGCATTTGCATATCGTATGTTTCTATCAGGAATACTTTCAGGACTACTGATCGAGTCTAATCCTGCAGATACACTGGATTGACGTAACAAATGAAGGACTGGGAAAGGTGCGCGATTGGTAAAATTTTCTGCTGCATCGCTATCCACTCCGGCAAAACAGTAATCTGGATGGAAATGCGCCAATTGAAACTCTTCCGTTAAATTAGACGCCTCTAAAAACTCTTCTGAATAATCGAGCAGAATTAGAAACTGTTCAAAATCAAAAAAGCTATCAGGAAAAATTAATAAGGTCGTATCGATGGCTTGCTGATTTTGTAATTCGCCAATGCACTCATCAAGTTCGCTCAGAGCCAAAACCAATGAAGAATCGATATCCATTCGACTGGCAATATTAGCGACTCTGTAGGCAATGCGCTGTTGCTCGAAGGGAAGTTTTGCAAAGGGACAAAATCGATGGTCGACCACAATCTCCTTCACCCAAAGCTCAATCGCTTTTATCGCTTTATTAGAAACATCTTTATTAACCATAAACTTATTGGACACTCATTGACTCTGGTTTTGTATGAAAGCCATCGTATTGCTAGTTAGCATTCAGGAACCGAAATTATTTGCGGAGTGTGGTGAGTCAAGGCAAAAATTTTCTCCACACTTTTACGCGACAACACCCAAGTTTCCTTATTATCGGCAGGATGAGCCTGGAGCAGCTCAGACTGCCAAATTTCAGCATCAATAAGCAGCTCTACCTGCGCCGCTTCAGGCCAGAGCAAACTCAAAAAACTGACATGCCCAGGTTCTACCCCAAGGTATTGCTTTAACCTTCGCGCCGAGGCAAACCCTAAACGAGACACCTGCAATTGCTTAGACAATTGTTTTAAGTCAACCTGCTGACTTGGGCAGGTCAACAATAAAAAATGCCGTCGGCGATAGTTATCCGTTAAAAAAAGGTTTTTTAATTGCCGACCACTTCGCCGGATCCCCAGACGCTCCGCTTCCGAGCAATCATTAAGCGGAGCATGACGATAGACTTTATAATCAATGGCATGCTGCGCAAGGAAATCGGCGATCGCAGATTTCATCGATAACTACCGATTGGTTGAAAACTTAAAAAACTCTCGCATATCTTGCTTAAGCTTAATTAAGTCAGCTTCTCTTACATACATCATATGACCAGATTCATAGTAAGTCATCATAATATTGCCACGTAAAGACTTTGGAAGCCCCATATGTGAAAAGTTGTATTCTGTTGAGAAAAAGGGCGTTGCCATATCGTAGTAGCCATTCGCAACAAACACCTTCATATCTGGATTTCTTAACATCGCATGGCGCAACTTGCGGCTCATATCAAAAGAGTCGCGAGCAAACTCACTGGTATTCCAAGACTGAATCAATCCACCAAGAATATAATAGACCAGGTCCGACTTAAATTTGAGTTCAGTATTGAGATAGTCCATTAAGGTTTCAGTGTAGGGTCCATGAATCGCCATATAACTAGGATCTCGATACCCTGCTTGCTTCATGGCGTCGACTTCTTCGGTTACAAATCGACTGTCTAAACGACCAATGGTTAAGCCCTCATCGCGACGCAACTGATGTACAAAGGTCGACATGTCGATGATTAGATTATTGAGAAGAATGAGTTCTTTACTTAACCCTGTTAATTGCGACAACTTTTCTGCAATTTGTTGCTTCTGACTATCGGCAAGCTGATCGCCCTGAAGTAGTGCTAAAGCATACTCATTCATAGCAAAGCGCTTAGCTTCTGCTATTGCCGCTTGAACGGAATCAAATTGTCCATCGAGCTTTTTATGGTAAAACGCGGTCGCTGTGTAAGTTGGCAGCAGCGTGATGGGAGCTTGAATGTTCACTCCTGCATCAAACTCATCTAGGGTGCTATTCAAAACGCTAGAAATCAATATAATGCCATTAAAGTTAACCCCTAGATTTTGCCCCATATGGTACGCAATTCCCGCTGAGCGCAAGGTTCCATAGCTCTCACCGGCAAGATACTTTGGAGAACTCCAACGATCGTTTCGGGTTAAATACAAACGAATGAACTCTGAGACACTGCGAATATCTTCCCAAGTACCATGAAAGTCTTGGTAGGTTCCTTTGCCACCTGGCCGACTATAGCCAGTCCCGACGGGATCAATAAATACGATGTCCGTTTCATCGAGCAAAGAGTAAGCGTTATCAACCGCTTGATAAGGCGGTTTAGGCATAAACCCTTCTTTATCCATCAACACCCTTTTAGGGCCAAACGTCCCCATGTGTAACCAAACCGAAGCTGACCCCGGCCCACCATTGTAAGCAAAGGTTATGGGGCGGTTGCGCTCGGCATCTTTCTTGGTATAAGCCACATAAAAGATGTTGCCGATTTTTTCCTGTTGCTTATTAAAGACGAAAGAGGTGCCTGCGGTAGCGGTGTACTTGATGCGTTCACCAGCAATTTTGATTGAATGCTCGGTGACTTTAGTAACTTCTTCAGGAAACGGATCTTGAATGCCTTTGTCGTCGGCCTGTGCAGCCATCGTCGACGCAATCAATGCGCCCATAATGAGGAGTGAGCGATATATTATATTCATTTGCTAGCCCTAAATTTACTTCAAACTTTGAGATACTAACACAGATACGCCGGTTAACTGCTCTTTGCACGATGAGAAAAGATTAACAAAATGCGACTTGCACAAAACTACTTATTTAAGTAGTATTTACGCGTTGACGGTAAAACAACTCAATACTCGTGCATTAGCCCGGGTCATTTGAGTGCTAGTTAATGAGTGCTTGATAATAAGATGCATTCAGCGCGCAATACTAGGAGTTCAAGTTCTAAAAATCGATACGACGCCAGTTCTTCTCGAGTGAAACCTCAGTGAGAATAAAGAACCGGCGCTCGCAAGAACAATCTCTTATGTAGCAATTGAGCTAAATGTAGCAATAGAGCAAATAATTCGAATAATTATTGGAGATACCCAATATGGCAGTGGTGACTTTATTTATGTCAGATCGCGATCAATCAAAAACTTTTACCGATAAAAAAGAAGCTGATCAGTACGATAAAATGCTTGAGCTTGCAGAAAATGTAAGCGCTTGGATTGAAACAAAAATCGAAGGATTAAATGAACAACAAGTTGAAGCCATAGGCATGCTATTTGCTGAAAACAAAGACTTATTAAGTAAAGCTCTAAAAGGCAAACCAGAGGCTTTGTTAATGGATGAAGACGACGCAGCCGAGCACAATGATAAAGTGACTCCGATTGCAGCTAACGAATAGCGAATTGAACAGAAAAGCGCTAGTAGAGTGAGAGATTAATTTCTGAGTTTAAATTTATCGACAGCAACGAGCTCTCTAGCGTTATTTCACCGGTTAAAAATTAGAGATAAAACCTAACGGCCTCACCTTAGTTCAGTTAATTGCATCCCCATTTTCAATACAGCATATACGTTTTGAAACGAATAATTCCCCTATTAAAATTGATTTTTTTCATAAATAACTTTATCTTCTAAGAACGGCAACCTTCAGTGATCGAGGGTGGTAAAGGGGAATGATGCGTAAACTTGGACTAATACTTTGCTGCTTAATTGGAAACGCTTTCGCGGCCAATTTAGACGGGCTATGGCTCGGTAGCTACTACTACGACCGTCCCACAAGTGGTGAAGAAGGCGCCTTTGACTTTTCAATCGTATTTGAACAAGAAACCAATAGTTTCACCGGAAAAGCACTTGAACCACGATATTTTGGCGACGGCCAAGAAGCCGCTCTGATCGCGAAAATCAAAGGAAAAACCGATGGTAAACGCGTTTGGTTTGATAAAACTTACGACGGCAGTGCTGGACAGACTCACACCGTAAAATATGAACTTGTCATACAACAAGATGAAACTATGATGCTTGGTTCTTGGTCAATTCCGGGAACAGAGCGTCGTGGAAAAGTTAAAATCTATAAGGTTATTTCTGAGAAAGACTATTAATTCCCTTTTTCTCATCAAAAGTCGAGCCGCTTAGTGTTAAAATAAATGTCTAATACATTTGACCGCGACTCACCTCTAACAAATACATGCCAAACATTGGTTTTATTTTAACAAAGCATTGGTTTGACTCTGACAAGTCAGGACTTTGTTTCGAGTATTGGTTGAAAACTCAGAACGGACCTAAAAAACTATTATTCACTCACCAGTCTTCCGTTTTTTTTATACCCAAGGCTCAACATCAGCAAGCGCTTAATTGCCTACAACAAAGACTTTCACTCAAGCATTGGTACACAAAAGAAATAACCCTTAAAGACTTTCAACAAAATCCAGTCGTTGCTTATTACTTCAAAAATCAAAAGACATTTTATCAAGCTCGTTCAATGCTTAAAGACATTGGATTATCACCTTTAGAAGCGGATATAGCGCCACAAGATCGCTTTCTGATGGAAAGATTTATCACTGCTGGAGTTCAGGTCTCGGAGCGTAATGAGTTAACGTCTGATGGCTCTATAACTGACGAATCAAAACCTGATTTATCACAATCTGATTTATCAAAACCCATTGCTGAAGCACTATTGAATCCACCAATAAAGCAGGCGAGTTATCAACCTTGCTTATCGATACTTTCACTGGACATTGAAACATCAATGAATGGTAAAGATCTCTACTCGATCGGCATGGTATTTAAACCCTCAATCTACGATGACTTGACGGTTCAAAAAGTTTACATGATTAATCAGCAAGTCCAATCACCTGAAAGAGATTACTTAACCTACTTCACTAACGAAACCAATCTACTAAAAGCGTTTTTAGAGACACTACGAGAGCTTGACCCTGATGTCATCGTTGGATGGAATGTTGTCAATTTTGACTTACGCTTTTTACAAAAAAAGTTTGACCAATATCAAATACACTTTTCAATTGGTCGAGAAGACAGCGTACCTCGTTGGCGTACAGCGCTTGATAATCCCACTCACTACCTTATTAATCTCTCTGGACGAGTGATTCTTGATGGCATCGAAACACTCAAATCGGCGACTTACACTTTCGATAGCTTTTCATTAAATTTTGTCTCAGAAAAACTACTCGGAAAAAGTAAACTACTGCAAGGCGCTGCTCGAGGAGAAGACATACAAGAGAATTTTCGTAATAACAAACCTCTATTGGCCGATTATAATTTGGTGGATTGCCAGCTGGTGATCGATATATTTCAGCACTGCAAATTACTAGACTTCTCCATAGAGCGATCCTTTTTAACGGGTCTTAATATCGACCGGTTTGGTGGCTCAGTCGCAGCTTTTGATAATCGATATTTACCGCTTTTACATCGCCAAGGTTACGTCGCTCCCAACATTCCCGAGACTCCAGAAAATGTTGGAAGCCCAGGAGGATACGTCATGGACTCTCAACCTGGCGTTTATTATCATGTGTTGGTTCTCGACTTTAAAAGTCTGTACCCCAGTATCATTCGTACGTTTAAGATCGATCCTTTAGCACTTGTTGAGGGTCTGTCGATTAATCCAGTGGAAGCGATTAAAGATCAATTAGAAACTGACATTGGGGAATCAGATTCGCTCGTTCCAGGATTTAATGGTGCAGTATTTAGCAAGTCTCATGCAATACTTCCCAAACTAATAGAGCAACTATGGGATGCCAGAGACAAGGCTAAAAAGAATAACAATCTTGCTATGTCGCAAGCCATAAAGATATTGATGAACTCATTCTATGGAGTACTTGGAACACCTGGATGTCGTTTTTTTGATTTTCGCCTACCCAGTTCGATAACGCTAAGAGGTCATCAAATACTTTATAAGACGAAAGAATTGATTGAATCCAAAGGCTACCAAGTTATTTACGGAGATACCGACTCGGTCTTTGTTTGGTTGAAGGGCTATCACAAAAACTTAGCAACAAAGACTATTGAGCAAATGGGTAAAGCATTGGTTCAAGAGTTGAATAAATGGTGGCAACAACACCTCTTCGATCATTACCATATTAATAGTTTTTTAGAGCTTGAGTTTGAAACTCATTTTACGCGCTTCATTATGCCAACAATTCGCGGCTCTGAGAAAGGTTCAAAAAAACGTTACGCAGGACTTAGCTTTAACCAAGGTCAACCCAAACTGGTGTTTAAAGGTTTGGAATCTGTACGCACAGACTGGACTCTTGCCGCAAGAGAGTTTCAACAGGAGCTTTATCGACGGGTATTTTTTGATGAAGAGTATCATTCTTTTATCGAAACGACAGTTCAAGATATTCATGCAGGGAAACTCGATGAGAAGTTAACCTACCGGAAAAGACTGCGTCGCCACCTTCATGAATATGAGCGCAATATTCCGCCTCAAGTTCAAGCCGCGAAAAAAGCAGTATCAGAAGATCCAGAGCTTGCAAAGGTATACCGGAAAGGCGCTTGGGTCGAGTATCTTCTCACATTAAATGGTCCTGAATCGACATTAACCCATCGAAGTCCACTAGACTACCAGCTGTATGTTGAGCGACAAATTAAACCCATTGCCGATAGCCTATTACAGTTCTACCAAAAAAGCTTTGATGAGCTGATCACCCCCCAAAAATCGCTGTTTTAAATCCAACGCCAAGGCTTGGTAATTTGTTCTGTAAATGGAATATCAAGTTCTACTTTTCCATACCCTCGGTCGAGAAGCTGGGTTTGCGTGTGATTGCAAAAGTCGATGGTATTCATTCGAATCAATTGTTCGTGAGTTCCTCCTTTAAACGTAATTTCAAAACGTTCAAACAGTTCTCGAGCTAAATACACTTCTATGCCATACAGATTACCAAAAGGAGGCTCAGCTCCCACTTCACAATCGGGGAATAATTGTCGTGTTTTAGCCTCGGATGCAACGCTCACCTGATCACATCGCAATGCTCGAGCTAATTCAGCAGGAAACACCTTACAGTCAGAAGGAATTACCACCAACGCATCTTTGGTTACTTGGTTAATTGATGAATCAGATAGCTCAACAACCACCACTTTGGCCAAAATATTTTGGGGAATTTGCGCCATGACGGCAGTTTCAGCAGCGGTTTCTGCGCGGGGGTGATAGAAAACTTGATACTGAATGTTTTCCGCCTCTAAATATTGAAACGGTGTTGGTGTATTCATTCTTATCTCCCATGGTAAAAAACCTGCCGGACCTTAAATAGTAGATCCATAGTGACTAAAAGAAAAAGTAATTTCGGAGAATTCAACAAAGAAAACATCCAAATACTTCCACTCGCTCTAAAAAGTGCTCGCTGTAATAATTGTTTATTCTAGAACTTGAGTTCTCGTCGATAGCTTTGCGACCATTCGGTTATCAACTAACTTTTAACAGCTGCTGTTGATGGAATACGTCTTTCTTGAGTGTCGTACCCACGAACCACTTACATAGTACATCGTTCTCTTCATAGCCTTGCTCAACCAATGAACATACTTGTTCGCTAGGAAGCTCACTAACCATTGAGTAGACCGTCATTTTGATACCATCTGCTTGAGATTGGACAATGTCGCCTTTTTGCATTTTTACACCTCTGACTTCGTCAAAATAATTACAAAAATCTCCACCTGAGTTTATTGCGGGCATGGGGCTTCCTTACCCTACCCTCAATTACGCTGCCTTTTTTGGTCCGATAGCTTAGCTATCCATATCGGGTGGACACTCAGGAAACGCTTTACATTCAGTGACCGCGATACCAATATCTGTGCTTTCAGTACCTGTTGAAACTTGCACCTCAGTGGCGGTTTGATCCGTTGCAGTGGTTACTGTTGCATCACCATTGATTAGCCCTAATAAGATTAAGAAAATATTTATATTTGTCATTTGCTACACCTTTTTTCAATAAAAACAACAACTAGAGCGGCATGTATTGTTGCTGCCTAGCCCCGGTAACAAATAAATTACGTGATTTGAGATGTGAATGCTGTGAATTTTAAGCGCAATTAACGTGAAAAATGAGATATTGACATTGCCGAGAGGCAACAAATTGAGCTGGAAAGCGCTATCTAGCTGACTCTTTTGGGGTAAGCATCATCAGATCAACTTCTCCCTCAAGTGTTTGAGTACCTATGTACCATTCGCCATGATTTGGCACTGAAATACGGGAACCGTTTAAGTTTTGGTCAACCACAGTGACTTCACTCGTGTCATGAGGCAAAAAGTATAAGGCATCATTCTGGGTAAAATAGAGACCATTGTCGGTAACACTCCAACGTCCAGTCTTATTAATGGCCTGCTCAACCGGGAAGAACTCTTTTTGATTATCTTGATAATGGGTGACTCGCCAAAACCCGTTGATCTTAAAGTTAGCGACGTAAGCAATATCAGCACTCGGAGCCTCAAGAACAATAAACGCGTCATTCGGCAATAGAGGACGCTCCACTATCTCGCCTTTGAGATTAATCACGGTTTGCTCCCATTGCTCCATATGCTTTACCGCAACAAAAGCTTCTTGACTGTCACGTCGCCATTGGAAATTCTTATAGTATCTTTCTTGATCGCCCCAAATAATTTCTTGGCTACTATTTTCAATGATAAACCAGCGTCCGCTGGCGGTCCCACCTAAATATTTCGAATCAGGAGAAAAACTTAAGTCAGTAAACTTCAAGTTATTTTTCAGATGACTAATCTGCTTAACGCCACCTTGCTCGTCTTTTATCCATATCTGATAGACACCCGATCGGTTGCTAACCCAAGCAAGTTGTTTGCCGTCAAGCGAGACGGTGGGCAAAAAATCTTGATAAGAAGAGCTTTCTACTTTACTGACAGAATTTTCAGCAATTGAATGCTTCAGCAAATCACTTTTGAAATAACTACCCGACGCATACACTAGACTTCCATCACTCAGCACAAGTGGCGCCAGTATAGGTGTCTCGGCTCTCGTTAAGATCGACTTATAATTTTCAACAACGTTAAACTCAATTACTTCATTCGAGTCATTCTTATAGACTATTTTTTCATTGCCCACCCATTCAACGGTGTGTAAAACACTATCGATGGTTTCTATTAATTGGGTTTCCCAAGTACGAGTGTCGTACAACCAAACTTCGGTTTGCGACCAGTTCTTATTGCGCAGAACGGCTAGAGACATTCCATCTTTACTCACTGAAAAATAGTAATCTCCTTTGCCACTCGGTGGCGGTGAAGCAATTGGCCAACTTTCTTTTGTTGTAAACGAATGAGAATAAATAATAAAAGGCTCATTTACCGATTTAGCACGATTAAAATACATTCCTTGTTCGTCATTCCACAAATGCCCTTGGGCAGTTTGAGAAAAAGTATTACAGGCAACTAAACGTCGCTCATTCTTGACGGCTCGCTTAGTTGGATCAAAATCAGCAATGTAGAAATAGCAGCTTTGATCTTCAAATCGTGAAAAAATAAAGCGATTTAACGATGTCCAACGAGGCAAGCGTTCATACCGATCTCCTTGGCTTAACTTGATCAGATCACCTGTCAGCATATCGCGAACGTAGACTTGCCAAAACACTTTACCTTCCGGTTTGTGATTAAACAGCATCCAACGTTGATCATCTGAAATGGACGGGTAATTTTCAATTCCCCTGAAATGACTAAGTGGCGTAGCCGAATTAAATTGCACCTGTGGCACGGACTCTCGTAACGAGCTTTGAAAATCTTCTAACCAATACCACCCAATTAAAAAAACCGTTACAGATGCAGTTAGAAAAGCGCCGAGTGCCCACAAGTATTTATCTTTATTCGAACCTTCTAAAACGCCTTCATCATCTAGAAACTGAACAGGCGCAATCAACCGATACCCATGACCTAACTTATTTTCGATGTATTTTTTTCTTTATCGGTATCGTCAAATAATTTTCTTAAAACGGTGACTTGTTTTCGTGTCGACGAATCATCTTTATATTGATTGCCATAAATGAACTTATGAATGTCGTTTAATGAAACGTAAGAACTGGATTTTTGTAATAGCAATAATAATAGTCGAATTGAGTTGGGCGTTATATTTCTTACTTCACCGGATGAGGTAGTCACCGTTTTTTCATTAAAATCGATAACAAACTCGCCGACTTGAATGGGGTGCGCACTCCAGTCGTCAAACAAGTCATGCTCATCATTACTCTCAGTATGTGAAGAAGGCAGCTCTGTCATCAATAGAATTCTCTGCGGGGCTCCAAATTGGATACCAAACAATCAATAATTTTTTTTATTTTCAAAGAGATACACCACTAGCGATGATTCTAGCACTGTTGCGCGACGGAATTAACAGTAATTTTTAAGATTAAAACATTTATAAGGAATATACGAGAAGAAATGGACCTTGACACTTCGGATGAGATGTAAATATTGCCATAGCCAATCTCAATACTGAGATTTCCGATTACGACTGCTCATCCAGAACAAGGCCGAGTGATAGTAAGCTCATCGTCGTTAAACCAAATACCGTCCAAACGATCACAGAATCGACCGGTTCAAGATAATGAATGGATGGCATCCAGCTGACGAAACCTTGCAGTCCAACAACAGCACAAATCGTTCCGATGAATCCGAAAATAGTTAAAACTAATGTTCGACGTTTCGATTGCAACGCTAGCCGCTGCTGAAAACGTTTAACAAACTCATGATCGGCCAATGTTTGATGGTAAGACAAAAGTTGCTCTAACATTTTAAACACCTCGCAAATAAATCAATAGGCTAAGCAACGGCTTCTGCCTGAATAAAGTCATTTAGCCTGCGTTTGGCTTTTGCAATATGAGACTTTATCGTTCCTAATGGCAGCCCGGTAATTTCTGCAATCTCGGTATGGCTAAGGCCTTCACTACAATTTAAAGTGATGGTGAGCCGCTCCGGAACACTCAGCATAGCCATCAATTTTTCAGCCAAGATATCAGCTTCTACCGCATCTCGTGTCTCGAGGCTCTGCCAACTTACATCGCAAGGTTGCTCATACTTTTGCGCGCCCGTTTCGACCACTCGTAAAAAGCGGTGATAGGCTAGCTTTCTCAACCAAGCAGCAAAACTCCCTTGACCTCTAAACTGCGCTAATTTTTGGAAAGCTAAGATAAAGCTATCCTGCGCGATGTCATCGGCTAACGCATGATCGCCGGCGGTAATACGCCGCAAAAACTGACGCAAAGCAGACTGATGATTCCGCACTAACTGTGAGAAGGCAGAATCATCACCGCTTATTGAACGGGCAATCAAATGCTCGTCATTCATAAAATAGCTCGAGTTGGCGTCATATTAGTCATTATAGCGATCGAGCTTCCAAACCAACAGGAACCCAGCACCGATAAACAAAGGAAACAATGAAAGCATCATAAAGACTTCGCTAGCATCCGGTTCTTTCAGCACAAAGCCGGCAAAAAAGCCTGCAATTCCTAATGCGCATAGAACGACGCCGCGACGTAAATCCTTTACCTTTGGCGAATGCGCTCCACTGAGTTTCTCAAGCAGTTCGGGGGTTAGCTGTTGTCCATGTTCAATTGAACGACGAATGGTTTCTTGAATTCCCTCTTTATTCTTCCTAGCAAAGTAAAAATAAACGATTAGAACCGCTGCCATCATAATGAACATGGTAATTGGAATAAATATTTCTGCTGTTTGCATAATCTTCACTTTCTCTGATTGATGTTATTGTAAAAGAGACAGTGAACAGAGCATTTGGATGACCGAAGATAAAAAAAACCCGCAGTCAGAGAGCTGTTCTTCTGCGGGCTTAAGGTGAGTGTGATTTCAGGGCGTTGGCGGGAGCTGCCAGTCCGCTCTAACTGTTTTGACGTCTCTAGTTTCTAGACACGTTTTTCGCGTATCCTTCAATTTACATAAAATTCAATTGGTTATAGAAACAGCATCAATGTTGAGTCAGCTATACCCAGTTTCGAGGTTTGGGCCTAGCGGTTCTATCACATTCCGCTGGAGAGGCGAAAAAATGACCTTCAACCCCTGATTTTCAAAAACTGATTTCGACAACCGATTTCATATGTACGTAAAGTGAAATTCCTTTACAATCAATCATCCAACAACAGAACCTAGGTGACTTTTTGGCTATCTAGTGACAAATAGAGCCAATCACAAAGGTAAAGAGCAGGCAATCGAGCCAATTCACTCACTGTGTATTGGAAAGTCTGGAGTCTTTCCCAAACACCAGACAATACTACTACAACAACCACTACCTATACAACTAGTATTTTGAGATATCTATGCTTAATCAACCCCAACATCAGATGAAACCTGCCGAATCAACATCTGAACTCGCTGCCATCGAGACCCTCGCAAAGCATATTTGGCAGCAGCATTACACTCCGATTATTGGGCAAGCTCAGGTCGATTACATGCTCGATAAGTTTCAAAGCCAGCAGGCAATGACGCAGCAAATCGAAAATGAAGGTTATCAGTACTACTCAATTTATCGCCAGTCCACCTTAGTCGGCTACTTTGCATTTCGTATCGATGGCAATGAGTTATTTTTAAGCAAGCTCTATGTCTCTGACAGCGAGCGCGGCCAAGGACTTGCCCGACAAGCGCTTACATTCATGAAGTCGATTGCTCAAGAGCACGGATTGCCACACATTACACTGACCGTTAACAAGTACAACGATGTGGCTTTGTCTGCTTATACAGCGCTTGGCTTTGAAAATACTGGACCCGTTGTCGCAGATATTGGCAATGGCTATATCATGGACGACTACCGCTTACGACTCGCCCTTTGATCGAGGTATTGATGCAGGATAAAACCAATAATTCAGCTACACTTATATCGATATTCCATAAGAGCAAGGCTGATGAAAACTTTTAATATTTTAGTCATCGATGACGCCAGTATGATTCGAGACCTGATCAAAAAGTTTGTGCGTGATTATTTTCCTGGGGCAAAATTATTCGACGCTCATAATGGTCAGTCGGGTAAGTCAGTTTTACTGCATCAAGAAATTGACCTCATCCTATGCGACTGGGAAATGCCAGAAATGAATGGAATGGAGCTACTTCAGTGGATACGTCAAGAACCACGTTATAAGTCGAAACCATTTATTATGGTCACCAGTCGAGGTGATAAAGAATACGTGGTCGAAGCCATCGAAGCAGGCGTCAGCGATTATTTAGTGAAGCCTTTTAACCGCCAACAATTTGCCGAAAAGGTTGAACGCGCACTAAAAAGACACGGAATCGAAGGGCGAATGGCGATACCAGAGAAAACCGCCTCATCGTCTCTTGAAGTCTTAACAGGCAGCAGTTCGAAAACACCTACCAAACCCACCGCGTCTCTTCCCAAGGGTGTTGCTTTAGTGAGAACCGCAAACGGCGCAATAAAATGTGCCATAAAAAGTTTAACCGATAAACAATGCATCGGAATATTTAAAAATGAGGGGTTTGTCCCCGGTGTATTGGATCAAGTATCCGTCGATATTGAATTTAACCATCAGGGTGAAGCCAAAGTGATGCGCATCAATGGATTTGTATTGGGTATTACGGCGACCGAAAACAAACCCGATGCACAACTCTTTAAAGTGACCTTAACATTAATGGATGAAGACCCTAATAAACATCAAATGATTGATGAGTACGTCTCTCAGTTTCGTTAAGTTCTTTTAATAATTAGTCCTCGACTTGCTCTACCTTTTGCTCTCAACCACATTCGAGTAGCACCGTCTCGTAAGTTATCGAGACCAATGTAAATTGTCGGTAAAATCAACAAACTAACGATGGTAGAAAAAGCAAGACCGCCAACGACCGCACGAGCCATTGGGAAGTACGAAGGCGAATTAGCATCACCACCAATGGTCGTATCTCCCACACTTAGCGGAATCAAGCCTAAGATGGTCGTCGCGACCGTCATTAATATCGGTCTTAATCTATCTCGACCGCCTTGAACGATTGCTTCACGGCGCGAAAAGCCTTCTCTTCGCAAGTGATTAATGTGATCGACTAAGACAATGCCATTGTTTACAACAACGCCCATTAAGACCAAAATTCCAATAAAAGCCATAAAAGAAAATTGTGTTCCAGTCATTAGGAAAAACCAAAACACACCAACGACAGCGTATAAAATCGAAGAAATAACCGCCAATGGAAATAATATCGACTCAAACAGTGCAGCCATAACAACAAATATCAAGAGTAATGCTAATCCCATATTCGCGAACATAATGTTGTCGGTTTCTGCTTCACGATCAAAGGCTCGTCCTAACGACCATTGATAGCCGTTCGGTAATGACACCGTCTTCATGATGGTCTTAATTTCTTCTCTCGCCTTGTCCATGGTCATATCATCATCGAGTGCTGCTACCACTCCGATACTGGTGCGTCGATTTCTACGCTGAATCGTATTCGAAGCTTGCTCGACTTTAAAAGATGCTACAGAAGATAACGGAATACTACTGCCATCAGGTAATGGCAGTTGTAACACGTTTAAGTCGTCGATACTTCGCGAGTTTTGATCTCCAAACTCAAGTACCACTTCAACTTCATTGTCTTTGCCTCGAAACGTTCGCATAGGTTGACCACGCATAGCAATGGCAACAAGGTTTGCCACTCTTGAAGGATCTAGGCCGACAGATTGAGCCTTAATTCTATCAACAATGATTTGGAGTTCCCGATCTTTTGATGTTGCTTCCGAACGAGCTTCAACAATACCATCCACGCGACTTAACACACGAGCCACTTCTGAGCTTAAGCTTCGAAGCACTTCTGTCGAATCACCACTGACGTAGATTTTAACAGCCTCTTCTTGTCCGCGCTTTCTATCGAAACTCGGCTTACCAATAGCTATTTCAGGTAGGTTATCTTCGATAAATTTACGTATTTCAGTAACCGAACGAGTAACCTCATCACCTTCGGTAAGCAAAAGAGTCGACTCCGCTCTATCGTTAGTATAAAAACTATAGACCGAATCGATATTCAGATACTCTTTATTTTCATAGAGGAAGGCTTCAATTTTATCGACCGACTTTTCGACGCGGTCAATAGTGTATTGACTATCAATATGATAAGGCAAAAATAACTGACGCTTATTATCATCGACGTAATTATCTTTCGTTGTAAACAAAAAAGGAATAGCAACACTTACGACGATAATAACGGCAAAAAATGCCGACCATTTTGGATGGTCTAACGACCAATTTAGAAATTTTTCGTATCGGTCGGTTAAACGATTGATCATATCGCTCGATTGCTGCCTCGACTTAATTTTAAATTTCGCTAACATCAGAGGAATAATGGTTAACGCAATAAAAAGCGATGCAGCTAATGCAATGACAATGGTAATGGCGACGTGGCCTAGAAAAACCGTGATATCAACTTTTGCTCCGATAATGTTTGGTAAAAACACAATGGCCGTTGTCACGGTTCCAGCGAAAACTGCGGTCCCTACTTCTTTAACACCATGTTTGATCGCTTTTAAATGATCGTCAGGAAACTGCTGTTGATAGCGAAAAATACTTTCTGTGACGACGACTGCGTTATCAACCAGCATACCAATAGCCAACATCAATCCCATCATCGACAAAATATTCAGCGACACATTTAAGAAAAACATAAAGGCTAAAGTAATCGTTAAAGCAAAAGGAACCGCTAAAGCGACGATCAATGTCGATGTGAAGTCACGTAAAAAGAAATACAAAACCAAAATAGACAAAACAAACCCGATCAAGCCTGAAAGGCTAATATCTCGCAGTGATTGAGTAACCCCATCGGCTTGATTATTCATAACATAGAGGGTTATCCCTTGAAACGCGGGATCGTTTTCGGCTTGGTTTATTGCTTCCAGTACTTTACTCGCAACTTCGACCATATTAGCGCTAGACTGGCGCATAACGTTCATACCAATCGCGTAAGATCGATCTAAATGCCGACCTTCTCTCGGCTCTGGCTGCTGCATAGTAATATTGGCAATATCCGCAAGGCGCAAACCTTTAGAATTAACAATAATATTCTTAAAGTCATCGATGGACGTAAACTCACCACGAGGATTCACTCTAAAACGCGAATTGGCGTCGGTAATTTCTCCCGCACTGATGGTAAAGTTCTCTTGCTGAAGTCTTTGATTCAACACAGCCAAATCAATATTATGAGCCGTGATACGATTTGCATCTAATTGAATACGAATCTGACGTTTATCAACACCATAAAGCTCTACTTTCGAAACGCCATCGATGCGCTCAATTGGGCGTTTCAACTTTCGATCTAACAAATCATAAGCATTCGATAGGTCTCGTTCTGAAGAAATTCTAAGCTGCAAAACCGGCATATCACCAGTGCCAGGATTCAGTACATAGATTCGCTGTACATCAGATGGCAATTGATTTCGAATGGCATCAATCTTCTCTCGCGCTTCGACCCCTTTAATACGAGCATTTTGTGACCAGTCAAACTGCATAAAGATTTGGGCGTTATTATCGGTTGTCGTCGAGTATAAATTTTTCACCGAACTCATCGTCGATAAAACTTCCTCAACGGGTCTAGTAATTGATTCTTCAATTTCAACCGCCGACGAGTTTGGATAAGGAATTTGAATAATGATCCCAGGAAAGTTAATCGACGGAAAATATTCCAAGGGCAATAACCTTGAACTTAACAGCCCGGTAACAACAAAGCATAAGAAAAACATCATTGTTGTAACCGGTCGCTTTAAAGCAATATCAGTTAACTTCATATTGGCACCTAATCTTTTCGATCAAACAGGGAATAAAGAACAGGAATAACAACCAGGGTTAATAGTGTTGAAACCAGCAACCCACCGATCACCGTAATGGCCATTGGCGCGCGTATTTCTGCCCCTTCACCCAAACCCAATGCCAGTGGCAACATACCTAAAGCGGTTGTGAGTGTGGTCATAACAATGGGTCTTAAACGAGCACTACCGGCTTCAACAATCGCAGCATACTTTGCGCTGCCCGCTTTTCTTAATTGATTAATTTTATCAATTAAGACAATCGCGTTATTCACCACGATTCCTGCGAGCATTATAAGCCCAATAAAAACGACGACACTGATCGTCGAACCAGTAATAAACAGTGCGTAAACCGCGCCTACCATCGCCAAAGGAACACTGAACAAAATAACAAATGGATGCAACAATGACTCAAATTGCGAGGCCATTACTAGATAAACTAAAAATATCGCGAGACCTAAGGCTATTTTTAATGAGTCAAACGACACTTTCATCTCTTCATTTTGACCTGCAACATTAACTTCAACGCCTGGTACGGAAGGCAGCTCATCAACCATCGATTGTAGAACTGAAGCGGCTTCTCCTAAATCACCATAGTTTAAATTCGCACTAATAATCGCAACACGTTCTTGCGAGATTCGATTAATTTCATTTGGACCAACGGCGACCTTAACATCAGCAATCGCTTCTAAGGTGATTGGTTTTTCTGAGGTAGGATTAACAATTAGTCGCCGAATATCTTCAACGGACGATCGTTGCTCTTCATTTACCCGAACTAAGACATCAATTTTGCGATCCCTAAATGCATACTTGGTTGCCACAGTACCCCGAATTTGAGACACCACCTGCTTTGCAACTTCAGGAACATTAAGACCCAAAAACGCGGCCTTCTCATGATCGAACTCTATTTGAACTTCAGGGTGACCTTGTTGAATGGTAGATTTCACATCACCGAATCGGTCATTCTCTGCCATTAACTTCACTAAACGATCATTTTGTTCTTTTAGTTTCGCTAAGTTATAGCCGGATATTTCAACTTCTAACGGGGTTTTAAACGTGAATAACGCTGGCTTATCAATTTTCACTTCTATTCCAGGCAGAACCTCAAGACTTTTCCTTAACTCATTGATAACGCGCTTTTCTTTTTCTTCTGAAAGCGGCTTCTTAATAACAATGTTTAACTCGCCACGATTTTCTCCACCTTTTTCGGGGCTAGAGTCCAGTCGGTTACCTGTTCCGGCGACCGAATAAGTGCGTTCAATCTCCGAAATATTGCGAATAATCGTATTCGCTTGAATCATCAATTCATCAGTATCTTTAAGCGGTGTACCAGCTGGAGCCTTCAATTCAACCAGCAATTCACCCTGCGATAATGATGGAATAAGCTCAACACCAATTTTCTGCAACACCAACCAAGTTGAGGAAAATGCCGATAAGGCTATAATCAAAACGGCTGCTTTATGCTTTAAACTCCAAGGCAATAATCTAGAGTAAATGTTTTCAATCCCGCTGTAGAATGCATTGAACGGCACGACTAAAAACTTCATAAGAAACCCTAGAATTCTCGACGTTGTTTGAAAGAAGCTAATTGCAATCGTAAGAATAAACATAGGAATTAAAATAAATAACAACCTAAATGGGAAGGTAAGTACTTTGCGCCATAAAGGACGTTTATCCACGACCACATCATTAGGTTCTATTGAACTAAAACCTTTACGAGCGCCAAAAGCAGAGATCATTGGAATAACGGTAATGGCCATCAGCAAAGAAATGATCAAAGCAAAAGTAACGGTTAATGCTTGGTCACTAAATAACTGCCCCGCAATCCCTTCAACAAAAACCAGCGGAAGAAACACTGCAATAGTCGTTAACGTCGCTGCAAAAATGGCACCAGCAACTTCAATCGTACCCTCTCGAGCAGCGGTTACATCATCTAAACCTTGCTCCTTCTTTTTCGCAATATTTTCAAGAACAACAATCGCATTATCAACGAGTAACCCAACCGCTAAAGCTAAACCTCCCAATGACATCATATTTAAGGTGATATTAAATCCGTACATCAAGTTAAAGCTGATAATCACTGAAATTGGAATCGCTAAAGAAATAATCAACGTTGATTTGAAGTTTCTTAAAAACAGATACAACACTAGCATCGCGAGAATGCCGCCAATCAAAGCATTCAAAAGCACTTCATCAATCGCGCTTTGAATAAAATCAGATTGATTATAAAGTTCCTTTAGCTCTATCTCTTCATCCAAGTTTTTCTCAATATACTCTAAGCGTTTGCGCAAGGTTTCTGAAACAGAAACCGTGTTGGCATCGCCTTCTTTATAAATTGCAATTTCGACCGCTTCGACACCATCAATTCGAGTAATAGCTTCTCGCTCTTTATAATTCTGTTGAACAACAGCGATGTCTCTTAAATAGACTTTTCGTCCATCGACGCTAGTAATAATGGAATTAGCAATTTCATCGACCGATTGATATTGATTAATCGTTCTCACTAAAAACTGCTGACTACCTTCATCTAATCGACCACCTGACAAATTGACATTTTCAGCTTTCAACCGGTTAGCAACTTGTTCGATAGACAGGTTAATTTGACTCAATTTTTCTTGATCAACGAGAACTTGAACTTCATCCTCTAAGCCACCGCTAACCTTAACTGCAGCGACACCTTCGATTGATTCTAAACGACGTTTGATTTCATCTTCGGCGAGTCGACGTAAAGCGATCAGTTCGGAATCACTCAACGAATTACTGGTGTTATTTCTTGACATCGATAGTCGCACAATCGGAGCCAAGGAAGGGTTAAAACGAAGTAGGCTTGGTCTTGGTACATCGAGAGGTAGACGTACAATATCAAGTTTCTCACGCACATCTAAACCTGCCAGTCCCATGTCCGTACCCCAGTTAAACTCAAGCAAAACATCTGACTGTCCGGCTTTTGAAACTGAACGAACTTCTCTAAGATTTTTAACCACACCGATAGACTCTTCGATGGGTTTAGTTATGAGATTTTCAATCTCTGACGGCGCAGCGCCAGCGTAGTCGGTACGAATAGTGAGCGTGGGATAAGACAGATCAGGTAACAAGGTTAAGCCAAGCCGTCCTAGTAGAACAAAACCAAATAAACAAAGCGCCAGCGTAAACATAAAGACAGTAACTGGCCGTCTCGTTGAAGTCTCAACGATAGAAGAAGTAACGCTCATGGTGTTCCCCGTGTTTAAAGTCGTAAATCAGCTTGTTACTGGATTAATTTACTTTTCACTTAATTTAGCAACTTCTGTCGCTGTGTTTCCTTCGTTTATCACAGACACTTTGCTGGCATTTTTCAGACTATTTTGGCCTGCTATAACGACCTGATCTCCGATCGAAAGACCGGACAATACTTCCACCAGAGGACCGTTTTGAAAACCTGTTTTAATCGCTTGTTTTTTGGCTTTTCCATCAACGATTTTAAACACCGTTGGCGAGTCTTCCTCCGCCAATAATGCTGACTTATCAACTAACAAGGTATCCTTGTGATTGGCGTATACAACATTAACCCGACCAAACATTCCGGCACGTAAAGTTGCGTTAGGATCGGTCACTTCAACGGTTACCTTAAAGGTGCCACTGGTCGAATCAACAATTGGAGAAATTCGTAAAACGCGACCGTTAAAAACTTGCTGCTGATTAGCATCCACTTTAATTTGAGCCGGTTGATTCGATTTGATTTTTGACAACTCTGTTTCTGGAACATGGATGACAGCAAGTAATGGGTCAAAGTCAGAAATTCGGAACATAGGATCGTTTAATTTAACCATGTTTCCTACTTTGATCATTCGCTCCGAAATTACACCGGCAATGGGAGCAGTAATCGTACCGTACTGCAATTGCAGTTTTGCCAACTCAAATGCGGCTTGTTGTGCTTCGTAATCGAATTTAAGACGCTCGTATACGTCTGAGCTAACCATTTTCTTCTCATAAATCCGCTTGTTTCTTTCTAGTTCTGCTTGCAAACGTTTTAAATTCGCTTCTGATTGAGCAAGTTCTAATCTTAACTTTTCTGTGTTTAACCGAGCCAACACTTGGCCTTTGGTTACCAAGTCTCCCTCTTCAACTAAAATCTCGGTAATGATCTCACTTGACTTAGCCACAACGACGGCTTCTTCTTCCGCTTCTAAAGAGGTTGTATTAGAGTAGGTCGCGTTGATATCACCTTGAAACACATGTGCAACTTCCACAGGTATTGCTGGCGATTCCTTTTCTTTCTCTTCTAGCTTCTTCTCAACATTCTCTGCATTTTCATTAGCCGATTGTTGCTCACAAGCAACTAAACCAAACAAAGATAGCGCTACTGCAAAAGTTACAAGCTTAAACTGTGATCTCATTGTCGCGTCCTATAGTTATCTCTTAACGGCGATTGGCCAGTGCTTTATTTCCCAGCAGGCATCCTTTTCCTTCTATCCTGACTGGGTTACCTCACCCGAATCCCAATAAAAGTCACTGTCATCACCAAGGTGTTATATTAACATATAACACTACATCACCAAAACACAAGCGGCTATTTGTAAATGACTGTTACTAACCGCTGAAGAACAGGCCATGGTTGCTCTCTTCTTCTAACCAAACCTGAGGTTTGTCACCGTATGCAGCATTCGAGCCAACTACATAACTCATTGAAAAACCATGAAAATCTATAATTCCGATAATCGTTCGACTGACAAAATTCGTCAATTTAACGAGGAATTGGTGTGTTCATAAAGATACGCCGAGTTCGAATTCTAGATGTGTTTAATTGTTAATAAATTTGTCCATCAGGTTATTTAACGCTCAAAGGTCTAATCAGGATCAGCAACGGTTGTATTTTTCAGGCGATAAGATTAGTTTAAAGACACTTCCACAACTTGTTTTTAATACGACTTATTCAAACTCAAACCATTAACACAGAGGAAAGACCATCTATGAGTTTCCCACTTCCGGTTGTTTTATCATCTTGGGACGAGGTGTCAGATTGCGATGCACTGATCTTAGTATCCAATCAACCCCATTGCCAAGGAAATGCAGCGATCAATTCAGACATCGAAGCCGCACAAAATGTTGATCATCGTATAGGACGCGAAACGGTGCTCATATACAGCAACTCGGCTCCCGGTAAACGCCTGGTCTTAGCCCCAACGGGTAATTTACTGAAAGATGTTGACGATGTAAGAAACTTTGGCGACGCTGCAAAACAAGGATTAGCTATGGCGGTTGAAGCGGGTGCTACAAAACCATTGATTGTCGTTGAAGGTTTGCCTAGTCACTCTAACTTCCAGAACGCACTTGCGGTGAGCTATCTTTCGGCTTGCCAAGGCTTATGGAAGCCTCTCGAAGCCCGAGAAGTCATGGGCGAAGAGAAGCTAGAGCCCGTCACTCATA